>NZ_CAKMJU010000031.1:0-89471 GCF_927416815.1 uncultured Acetobacterium sp.
ATAAGGCGTCGCAAGGAGAACAAGAATTGTCCTTCGCTAATCATTCTATAATGATATTTAGCCTTAGGATATCTCAATTAACAATAAAAAATAAATATGTTTAGACCCGTAAAGTAATGGTTCTAAACATATTATACGAGGAGGAGAAAGATGAATAATAACTTTGCGATAAAAATTGATGATGCAGTGTTAAACTGGATGCGCAAAAAAAGAAAAAAGGTGTTGACGTTATCGGTCAACACCACAGGAGGCGGCTGCTGTCCAACCTTTGAAATTGTTGAGATAGATATGATCGAACCGGATCAAACGGAGAAATTTCAATTATTTGAGCAAAATGACATTACCCTGTATATTTCCAAAAACACAAGGATTACGGCACCAATCCTGCACTTTAAACTTAAGAAAAACTTGATTGGAGCGACCATACAAGCCGAAGGGCTTAGTTTGAAAAAGCGAGATCCTTGATCACTTCGCCTGCTAAAATTAGACCCGCCACTGATGGAACAAAAGAAATGCTGCCGGGAATGGATCGTCGATCGGTACATTTTCTTTCAGTTCCCGGCGGGCAAATACAATTGGATTTACAATTGTTGGCCAGATTTTCAATTTGTTTAATCGGTTCTTCGGTTGAAAACACCACTTTTAAATGCTTGATCCGTCGTTTTTTGAGTTCTTTTCGCATGATTTTTGCGACCGGACACATGCTTGTTTTGAAGATATCAGAAACCTTAAAAAGCGTTGGATCTAATTTGTTTCCGGCACCCATACAGCTGATGATGGGTGTTTTTGTGTTTTCGGTTTGGAGCACCAACTCAATTTTGGCCGAAATCGTATCGATGGCATCAACCACATAGGAATAGGAAGAGAAGTCAAATTCATGGGCATTTTCAGGTAAAAAAAAGCATTGATAAGTATTGACCTGAGCATTGGGATTGATATCCATAATCCGTTGTTTCATCACCTCCACCTTGTTTTGGCCGACGGTTTTTCGGGTGGCGATCAGCTGTCGGTTGATATTTGTCAAACAGACCTTATCGTCATCAATAAGATCAAATTTACCGATGCCGCTGCGGGCAAGGGCTTCAGCAGTATAACTACCCACACCGCCAATGCCAAAGATGGCAACGCTTGACTGCGCCAGTTTTTCCATGATGTCTTTGCCAAGTAATAATTCAGTTCTTGAAAATTGGTTCAACATTATAATTCTCCGTTCAGATATTATGGTTCAGATTTTTTTAGTTCGATTAAAGAGTTAGTTCGACTAGGGAGTCAGTTATCATATTCATCTAAAAAATGATGTTTAATTCCATCTTGTTTATATGAAATAATGGTATTCAGATTGACGTTCTCCACACTTTTGAAAATATTGCTTTCGATGTAAGGGCTGGTTTGACGGAATTTTTTTAGCAGCGTTTTCATTTCCTGGCGCTTGGAGGCTCCGCCTTCATTGTCAGAAATCATACAATTTTCGGTAAATCGGCAGGCACACTGTATAAATTGCAGGTCGTTATGTAATTTCCAGCTGATGATCGCCTCTTCCCGGATCAGGTACATCGGCCGGATTAATTCCATATTCTCAAAATTGCTGCTTTTTAGCTTGGGCATCATGGTCTGTATCTGGCCGCCGTAAAGCATCCCCATCAGGATGGTTTCGATGACATCGTCATAATGATGCCCCAGGGCGATTTTATTGCATCCCAATTCTTTGGCGTGATGATACAGATGGCCCCGACGCATCCGGGCACAGAGATAGCAGGGAGATTTTTCAATATCGGCCACTGAATCAAAAATCTGCGACTCGAAAATAGTGGCTTCAATATTCAACAGCTTCAGATTTTTTTTGATCATTTCCCGGTTGATCGGGTTATAGCCCGGATCCATTACCAGAAAAACCAATTCAAATTCGAATTTATTATGTTTCTTCAGTTCCTGAAACAGCTTTGCCATCAGCATGGAGTCTTTTCCTCCAGAGATGCACACCGCAATTTTATCCCCTTCCTTGACCAGCTGATATTCATTGATGCCACTGGTAAAACGGCACCAGATACTGCTGCGATACTTCTTTTTTAAACTTTTTTCTATTTCTTCATAACGTTCCATGATAACTCCTACTTTTTAGTTAAACTTTTATAACAAAAATCAAATATTTCCATAAACTCCTGCAATTCGCTGTCAGTGGTTAAATGACAGAGACTGATCCGCCAGGAAGATCTGGCCAGATCCCGGCTTCCGGTGACCGCGAGAACTGAGCGGGAGGGGGTGTTATCGGTAGAACAGGCTGATTTGGTCGATACGCAGACTTCCTGATCACTCAGTGCAGCCTGAAAGGCTTGCGCCTTGACGCCTTTGACACTGAGATTAAGAATGTGGGGAATGGAATGCTCAGTACTGTTGAAAGAAACCAGCGGATAAATTGACAACTGCTTTTTTAACCAGGCGTTTTTTAAGGCAACCTGGGCTAGCCGTTCTTCCAGTTCAGCCATGCACAGTTCAAGAGCCAGCGCTGTTGCCCCGGCCCCTGCCGTAAAAGGCGTGCCGCTTCGATAATAACTGGTGCTGGTGCCGCCATGGATCTGTGGTTCAAGGATCAGGCTGTCGCTTTTTAGCAGTACGCCCATGCCATTCAGGCCGAAAAATTTGTGGGGTGAAAAGGTAACCAGATCGATCTGGTCTAAATGAACGGGTATTTTCCCGACAGCCTGAGTGGCATCCACATGAAAAAAACAATTGGGATAAGCAGCAACAATCGCCGAAATTGATTCAATTGGCTGACAGACCCCCAATTCACTGTCCACATAGTTGATCGAAACCAGAATTGTATCCGCCCGGATTAATTCTTTGAGATGATCAAGGTCGACGGTGCCGTCTTTTTTGATGGCTACCAGATCAACCTCATAGCCGATCGATTGAAGCTGCTTGAGGCTACCGCTTACAGAAGCATGCTCCAGACAGGTTGAGATGAGGTGCCGACCATTTTCACGATAATTTCTGGCCACACCCTTAATGGCCAGGTTATTAGCTTCGGTAGCGCCAGAGGTATAGATGATTTCCATATTTGAGCAGTTTAATTGATTCTTTATTTTGATGGTAGCATTTTCAATGAGCTGTTTCCCATTTTTGCCCAAAAGATGTGCGCCGTTGGCGTTGCCGAAAGCGTTCTGGCTAATGCGACAAAACAGATCCAGGACCTCGGCATTCACTGGGGTATCGGCGGCGTAATCCAAATATATCACGTGTTATCTCCGTTCTAAACCGAATCATGTGATAATGACGTAGCGGTTCATAAAAAATACCCAGGAGATCATTGCGAAATCGCCAGGCTGATATCCTAATTATACTATAGAATTACTTGTAATAAAATGAAGATTTCAAATTTTAAGGATTGCTTTGGGTATTAAGTAAAGTAGCTAATGCGTTAAAAAAGAAAAAAGAGTTGACAAGCAAAAGAATGGATAATATAATAAATCATATAGAAATAATATGAAATGTTATAAGAAATGAGGTATCACGATGTCAAAAATTGCAAAAAATCTGACCGACTTAATTGGAAACACTCCTCTTCTAGAGCTGGTAAATTATGAAAAAAACCTGAACCTGGAAGCGAAAGTAATTGCAAAACTTGAGTATTTTAACCCTTTATCCTCTGTTAAAGATCGAATCGGTTTTGCCATGATTGATGCGGCTGAAAAAGCTGGTCTGATCAATCAAGATTCGGTGATTATTGAACCGACCAGTGGGAATACCGGTGTTGGTCTGGCGTTTGTAGCCGCTGCAAAAGGGTACCGCTTAATCTTAACGATGCCCGAAACCATGAGTATTGAACGCCGTAACCTGGTTTCAGCTTTAGGGGCTGAACTGGTTTTAACCCCCGGCGCACTGGGAATGAAGGGTGCCATTGCCAAGGCTCAGGAATTGGCGGAAAGCACACCGAATGCGTTTGTACCGCAACAATTTGAAAATCCGGCGAATCCTGAGATTCATAGAACAACCACGGCGGTGGAAATTTGGAATGATACCGATGGAGAAGTGGACATCTTTGTCTCCGGAATCGGAACCGGCGGAACCATTACCGGGGTCGGTGAAGTTTTAAAAGAAAAGAAGCCCGGGGTAAAAATCGTTGCTGTTGAGCCGGAGGCTTCTCCCGTGTTATCAGGCGGAAATCCTGGACCACATAAAATCCAGGGAATTGGTGCCGGGTTTGTTCCCGGAGTCCTTAATACCTCGATATATGATGAAGTCATTAAGGTCAGCAATGAAAATGCTTTCCTGACATCCAAGGAAGTAGGACGGCGCGAAGGACTGTTGGTGGGAATTTCTTCCGGGGCAGCAATCTACGCAGCTACCGAATTGGCAAAACGACCAGAAAATAAAGGCAAAACGATTGTGGTTCTATTGCCAGACACTGGTGAACGTTATCTGTCAACGGGCTTGTTTCAGTAATGAAAATTTCCACTAAGGGCAGGTATGCCTTGCGTTTAATGCTGGACCTGGCGATTAACAACACCGGGGAATACATTCCCATTAAGCGGATTGCTGAGCGCCAGGAGATTTCAGAAAAATATTTGGAACAGATCATTACCCAGATTTCACGAGCTGGCTTTGTTCGCAGCGTTCGTGGTTCTCAGGGCGGTTATCAGTTGGCCAGTCCCCCGGAAGATTATACCGTGGGGATGATTGTACGGTTACTAGAAGGTGAGTTGTCACCGGTTATTTTGAGTGATGAAGCGGGAGTTTATGAGCAAGCAGACCGTCATGTCACCGCAGATGTCTGGCAGGAAATCAAAGATGCCATTGATCAGGTAGTGGATAACATTACCTTGGCCGAACTGGTAAGACGCTATCACGAAAAAGGTAACTGTGAGTATTACATCTGATTCGGCTTATTTTGGTTTGTTATTTCGTAAATTCAAGAGCGGTGCGCTATAGTGTTTAATCATCAAGAATGAATTTAAAAAAAGACATGATTTGAAGCAGAGGCTTCAAATCATGTCTTTTTGCATAAAGAAGAAATCATATCAGTTTAGTGTAAAAAAATATTGACAAATGAAAAAGCATCTAATATAATAATCATACCAAACATATAGGAGATGTATGTTAATCAAGGAGGGAATTATTAAATGTCTTTAAACAAACAGGAATTATTCGACAAACTGGCAGCGTCAATTGTAGACATGGATGAGGATTTAACCATTGAACTCAGTAATCAGGTGATCGCTGAAGGAATTGATGCCTATGAAGCTATCGTCAATGGACTGACCGTTGGGATGAATCAGGCAGGAAAATTATTTGATGAAGAAGAATACTTTGTACCCGAATTATTAATGTGCTCGGACGCCATGTATTCGGGTCTAAATATCCTAAAACCCCATATTAAGATTAACTCACACGAAACCAAACGAAAAGCCGTCATTGGCGTAATTGAAGGGGATACCCACGATATCGGAAAGAATCTGGTAAAGATTATGCTGGAAACCGGCGGCTATGATATTGTGGATCTGGGACGTGATGTTTCTCCAACTACTTTTGTGGAACGAGCTAAAGAAGAACAAGCTGAATTCATTTTCATTTCAACATTAATGACAACGACCATGGAAGGTATGAACGAGGTCGTCGAAATTTTAGTCGAAGAAAAAATAAGAGAAGACTATAAGGTCTTAATCGGTGGTGGTCCGGTTTCCCAATCCTATGCTGACAAGATTGGTGCCGATGGCTATGCAGAGAATGCTGCCGAAGCGGTAAAATTGGCGAACAACATTGTTGCCGCATATGGAAATGAGCTCTAAGAAAAAATTCACAAAAATACGCAAAGACGATTAAATTGGAGGAAATCATCTATGTCATTGATACAAAGAAATGAAGAAATAACATCACTGGAACGCGTTGTTCTGACTCTGCAACGAAAAGAAGTTGACCGGATTCCGGCGATTCCCCTGGTCTGCGGCGCTTCCTATCGGGTGATCGGATCACGTTATGATAAATGGTCTCAGGATGCCGAAATTGCGACCCAAAGTCTCCTGGCAGCCCAGGAACTAATCGGTCAGGATGCCTTTTTGCTGCTGGTCGACCTTTCTGTTGAAGCGGCTGACTTCGGCCAGGAACTAATTTTTCCTAAATTCAGTACCGCCTATCCTGATTTTAACAACCAGTATATAAAAACAGCTGGGGAATACGACAAGATCAAAAAAATTAACCCGAGAGAGACCACACGGATGAAGCAGGTTGTCGATACGGTCAGAGGTTTATCAGAAGCAAAAGGCAATGAAGTTGCCATCTTCGGATTTGTCTATGGCCCGCTGGGGGTTTTGTCGCAAATTAGAGGTCATAAGGAGCTGTTTGTGGATCTGATCAAACACCCAGAAGAAGTTCTGGGGGCAGTTGATGTTATCACCGATGTTCTTATTGAGTATGCTGTTGCTCAGATTGAAGCGGGGGCCCATTCCATTGTTATAGATCCCCTGTATTCATCAGGAACTGTTTTGAGAAACACAACCTGGGAAAAATTCGAAGGCCCATATCTAAAACGTCTTGCCGATGCGATTCGAGCGGCCGGTTCAGCAGTGGCCATCCACAATTGCGGTGGTGGTGTTTATTTTGAAGAAGTTATCAAGTGGTCTGATCCGGTGGCGATCTCGGTTGCTCACCCGGCCCATGGTGCCAAAGATTGGGAAGAACATGCCAAAACCTGGGGTGATAAGATTATCACCATCGGATATTCCGATCCCGCCGAAACCGGTCTCGTATTTACTGCCGATGAGGTATTGGAAGATGTCAAAAGGCAACTGGATTTATTTAAAAAACACAATGCCGGCTTTATCCTTTCTTCTGGCTGTGAGTTCCCGCCCAATGGTAATTTACTAAATGCAGCAGCAATGGTGGAAGCTTCCAGACGATACGGGCGTTGGTCGATAAAGTAATTTCCAAACAATAGGTCGAAGTAAAATAAATTCAACAGAACAATAAAAATGAATTAAATCCAAGTGATCAATGACAACAATTTAACCAAGATTGTTGTCATTGAGTTTATAAATGACTAGTTCAATGATTAACAGATAGGAAAGTGATCGTATGACAATACAAATTGATATTTTTTCTGGTTTTTTTGGTGCCGGTAAAACCACATTAATAAAGAAGCTGATCGATGAAAATGTGTATTCAAAAAAAATAACGCTGATTGAAAATGAGTTTGGCGAAATTCCAATCGATGGGGCATTTCTAAAAAAATACAACATTGAAATAAAGGAAATCAAGGCCGGGTGTATCTGCTGTTCTACCGTGATTGATTTTACCAATACTTTGCGAGAAATCATTAAATCGAAAGAAACAGAAAGAATCATCATTGAACCATCGGGGGTCGGTAAACTGTCGGAAATCGTCAAAATTGTCAAGATACTTGAGGAAGATAATGACATTCATCTCAATCTGGTGATTGCCGCCGTCGATGTGACCATGTATGAGGAATTCACCGAGCTGTTCAGTGAATTTTATGGGGATCAGATCATTCACGCCAGTACCATTCTCCTAAGTCGTACCCAGAACGTCGATGATGAGGAGTTAGGCAAGGTGGTTTCGAAAATACGGGAAATCAATGATACGGCATCGATTGTGACCACGCCCTGGGATGATTTGAGTGGCATTGAACTGATTGGGCTTTCTGAAGCGGATGGGCAACAAATTTCCCGGGACGAGGATTTAAGTGCGTTTGATCTGGAGTTTGACGATGATGACCACGATCACGATGATGACGATCATAATCATGATATTTTTACAAGCTGGGGCATCGAAACGCCAAAGATATTTCCGGTAACTCAATTAGAAAGTATCTTTGAAAGTTTGAAGGATGAGGCGATTTTTGGAAAAGTAGTCCGGTCAAAGGGCAAGGTTCAGATTGATGGGGTCAATTGGGTGGAGTTTGATTTTGTCCCCAATGCCCTGGAAATAAGGGCATCTGAACCTGATGAAATCGGGCGTATTACCGTAATTGGACATGATCTGAATCAGGCCATTCTGGACACCGTTTTCTGATATGAACGTCAAAGTGATTGCCTGTGAGGTCATGCAGGCGGAAATAGAGAAATTGATGCCCATTCCGGAGCGGGATTTTGAATTTGTCTCGATGGACTTTCATTTATACCCCCAGAAACTAAAGGTCGAGCTCCAACGGCTTATTGATGCTTCCCAGAATTATCAAAAAATCATCCTGGCTTTTGGTTTGTGTGGTGGGGCAGCTAATGGTTTGATTTCTAAAGCCAGTGAACTGATTATTCCCAGAGTACATGATTGTATTTCGATCTTTATGTGCTCAGATACCTGTAGAGCCTGCGATTTTCAGAGTGAAATTGGAACCTTTTATCTCAGCAATGGCTGGATGATTACCGAAAAGAGCATTCTCGCAGACTATCGCCGAATTTATGATCGTTTGGGCGAAAAAAAAGCCAAGCGGATGCTGGAAAAAATGTATGATGGCTATAAAAAAGTTTTGTTTATTGAAACATCGGCAGAACCCAAGGAAGAGGTAATTGAGCAATCCCGAGAAATTGCAAAGCTGTTTGAAGCCGAATATCAGACAGTTAAAGGTGAAATCGGCTTTATTGAAAAAATTATAACCGGTCCCTGGGATGAAGCCAATTTCATAACGCTGCTCCCAAGGCAGGAAATGAGAGAAGCGTATTTTTCAAAAAATGCTGGAAGAACGTGAAATTTCAAAAGACTATAGAAGCCTGAAAATAAAAAGAAATGAGGAATTTTAGATGAATGATTTAACCCCAAAGGAACGGATCATCCGTTCCTTAAATAAAGAATCTGTTGATCGGGCACCGGTTATCTGTCCCGGTGGGATGATGAATTCAGCCATCGTTGATGTAATGAATAAAACTGGCCACACCTTACCGGATGGCCATCACGATAGTCAATTAATGGCAGAGATTGCCAATGACGTTCAGGAAAACACCGGTTTTGAGAACTTCGGTATTCCCTTTTGCATGACCGTAGAAGCAGAGGTACTGGGTAGTGAAATTAATTATGGAACCCTGGCCTGTGAACCAAAAATACAAAAAGAAGTGTTTCCATCGGTTAAAGAAGTCCTTTATCAGGACTTAGGCGCGATGGCAAAAAATAAGCGGGTTAATGCGATTATTGAAGCAACCTATCAGTTATCAAAAGAATATTCAGACATACCGGTATTTGGTAGTATCACCGGGCCGCTTAGTAGCGCCGCATCACTGGTTGACCCGATTCCATTTTTAAAAGAACTCCGGAAGAATCCTGCCGAAGCCCATCGGGTGGTTGATTATGCCACCAATCATATCATTGAATTGGCTAAGCTGATGGTGGAAGGCGGCGCCAGTGTGATTACCATTGCTGATCCCACTGCCACCGGAGAAATCTTGGGACCTGCGATGTTTGATGAATATGCGGTGCGTTATCTCAACAAAATCATCGATGCGATTCATGAAACCAATACCCCGGTGATTGTTCACATTTGCGGAAAAATGAATGCGGTTAGAAAATTTGTGCCAGCAATTAAGTCCGATGCGATCAGTACCGATTCTTCGATTAGCTTGCGAAAATTGAAAGAAGACTATCCTGAATTAACCACCATGGGGAACCTAAGTACCTATCTGCTGGAATTTGGTGAAGCCGATAAAGTTTCGAAACAAACCGAAAAACTTAAATTGGATGGCATTGATATTATTGCGCCAGCTTGTGGACTCAGTACCTCTACACCACTGGCGAATATAACAGCAATGACGAATCGGGTAAAGGGGGCGTAACGATTATGGTAAAAGTAAATTTTATCGGCGAAAACAAAGCTATTCTGGTGGAAAAAGGCACGACGATTTTAGCAGCGGCCCAAGAGTTGGGGATTGTTATTGAATCACCCTGTAATTCTGAAGGGGTTTGCGGAAAATGCAAGGTTAAGATTTCCGCAGCAAGTCTGAAAAATGTGGAAGAATACGGAAAACACCAACTACCAGAAGAGGAAAAAGAACAGGGATTTGTGCTTTCATGTCAGACTAAGGTGACTGGCCATGTCGATGTTAAGGCCGTTGCTAAAAACCGTAACAAAACACTACAAATATTAAACCATGGTCAGAGCTTTGATATTGACGTCAATAGTTTTATTAAAAAAGAATATACCGGCAATGGCAAGACTATTGTAACTGCCGGCGGCCAGATTTTAGGTGAGGAAGAAGGGGATACTGCAGCCCAGAATTATGGCGTAGTCGTTGACATCGGAACCACCACGCTGGTGGCAACACTGGTTAATATTAACACCGGTGAAGAACTGCACTCCGTCTCAGCACTAAACCCCCAAAGCCTGCATGCCCAGGATGTTTTATCGCGGATTAAATTTGCCTCTGATGAAAAAGGTCTGGATTCGATGTACTCAATGATTATTAAGGAATTGAACAAGCTGATTGAAAAAGCAGCCAGCCATACTGGTGTTGAACAAAAGCATATTTATGAAGTGATTTTCAGTGGGAATACCTGTATGATTCATCTGGCTGCTAACGTGAATCCTTATTCACTGGGTAAATACCCCTATACTCCAGCCATTACCGGGGGAAGTAGCTTAAGTTACAAAGAACATCTTCTGGATATTTCCACACTGGGATCAATTTATCTGCCGCCGATTATTTCTTCCTTTGTGGGGCCAGATATCACCTCCGGTGTTTTGGCAACCCGGCTACAGGATAAAGAACAGGTTACTTTATTTGTCGATATCGGCACCAATGGTGAAATGGTCTTGTCTGATCATGGCACATTAACGGCGACTTCCACCGCCGCCGGACCGGCATTTGAGGGGATGAATATCGCTTATGGAATGCGGGCCGAAAAAGGAGCGATCGAGTATTTCGAAATTGACGATAACGGCGAGATTGACATCGGAACCATCGAAGATGGCGAACCCATTGGGATCTGTGGCAGCGGTCTACTAGATATTGTGGGTGAACTGGTGGTTCATAAGGTTATCGACAAACGGGGCAGACTGGCGTCTCCAGATAATGCCGTGCTGAAACAGAGCCTTAGAAACAGACTGGTGAAAATCGATGGGAAAATTGCCTTTGAGGTTGCCAGTGGGGTATATCTCTCGCAAAAAGATATCCGACAGGTGCAGCTTGCCAAAGGTGCCGTTCGTGCTGGCATTGAGTTTTTAATGGGCGCAAAAGAACTGCAGCCCGAGGAGGTTGACGAGATTCAAATTGCTGGCTCATTTGGCTTTCATCTGCGCGCCAAGAGTCTGATTAATATTGGGCTGCTGCCAAAAGAATTTGAAGGCAAAATTGACTTTGTTGGCAATACTTCAAAATCCGGCGGACTGGCATTTTTACTGAATCAGAAATATCGCGATGAGATGGAAATCCTGGTTACCGAGATTGAGGTCATTGAATTGTCTAATGGGGAGAATTTTGATCGGATTTTTGTGGACTGTTTGTCTTTCGACAAAAAGAGTGCCTAAGCTGATGAATTAAATAGTACAGTTATAGAAACTGTTTCCAATGTACATCAGGTAAATGGATTGTATATGGAGACAGTTTTTTTATTCGCTAACAGCTCTAATAATTATGAAAACGAAAACAATGAAAGTTTCGCAAAAAAAAGAGTTGACTTATAAAGATAAAGCGATTAAAATAATATCATACAAAACATATGGGAATACAAAGTAATGCATTGACTGGAGGTCACGATGTCAGATTCTAGTGATAATCAAAAAGTAACTCAGATTTCGGAACGTGATTTAAAAAAGCTGATTGATTATATCGAGTGTATTCAATATGGATCTATTACCTTGATCATCCAGGACGGCAAGATTGTTCAAATCGAAAAAAACGAGAAGATTCGTTTAAAGTAACAATTTAGTCATGGCAAACAAGCGGGTTAATTAAATAATAAAGTCGTGGAACTGACCAGTCAACTGGAGGTTCCAGAATAAGAGTAATCTTTTTCTGGAGCCTTTTTTTATTGAGTTTTTCCTAAGAATAAAACGACACTGCTTAACAAGGTATAAACAAGTTAAACGCTAATTTATTATGAGGTGAAAAGATGAGAATTGCAGCGGTAAGCTCAGATGGCAAATTAATCAATCAGCATTTTGGACAGGCCAGAGATTTTTATATCTTTGACATAATGAACGAAGGTTATAAATTTCTGGGAATTCGTACAGGTAAACCATTTTGTAGTGGCGGTGAGCACGATGATGGAGAATTGTATAACGCCGTTGATCTTATTTCAGATTGTGACTATCTACTAGCTGTTCAGGTCGGGCATGGTGCTCAAAAGGAATTAAAAAATCACGGCATTATGGTAAAGATTACCAGAGGGATTTTCAAAGATTGCCTGTATGCTTTTTATAAGGAACTAGAAACCGAAGGTTTGATTGAAAGGAAAGGTGCATGAGCTATTTAAACAAAATAAAATCATTACATCCATGCTTTGGAGCAAAAAAAAATAAGGGCAGAATTCATTTGCCGGTGTGCCCGGCCTGCAATATTGAGTGCAAGTTCTGTGATCGGAAGATAAACGATTATGAGAATCGGCCGGGAGTTGCAGCCACCATTTTAAAACCCGAAGAAGCAGCTGAGTCGATTGGCAGAGCTCTGAAACTGTGCCCGGAGATTACCGTGGCCGGGATTGCCGGTCCCGGGGATGCCTTGGCATCAGATGGGGCAATGCTAACCTTTCGTCTGATTAAAGAGCATTATCCAGACCTTCTTAAATGCATGAGTACCAACGGCTTACTGTTGAATGAACGGGCCGAAGAGTTGATTGAGCTGGGAATTGATACCCTGACAGTAACGGTTAATGCGATAGATCCTCAGATCCAGGCTCAGATTATCTCCGGGATTCGCTATCATGGTAAGCGCTACGAAGGAGAAGAAGCTGCCAGGATTCTCATTGAAAACCAATTGGCAGGGATTAAAAAAATGACCGATGCCGGGGTGGTGGTAAAGGTTAATACCGTTTTAATCGTCGAGATAAACCGCCATCATATTAAGGATATTGCCAAGGCCGTTAGTGAAGCGCGAGCCAGTATGTATAACATTATCCCACTGATTCCCCAGCATCAGTTATCACATTGTCGAGAACCGCAATGCATTGAAATTGATGAAGCCAGACAGGAGGCAGAACGCTATATAGATGTGTTTCGTCATTGTCAACGATGCCGGGCAGATGCGGTTGGTGTTCCGGGCGGTCAGGACTTTGGCGATCAGATTTATCTGAAGCGGCTGGCAGTGAAAGATACCTTTTCTCACGGCTGATTTAATTTCACAAAAAAAAAGCAGAAAGGAAGGTTGCGTTGAAAATACTGAAATCTGGGAATTCAAAAGTAAAAATTTATCGTTATATGCCAATGGGCGTGTTTGATTGTTAGTCAATTTGATTGGAGAAAAATATTTATATAGCCTAAGAAGTGAAAAACTTAAATAATGAGAGGAAAAGTTATGAAAAAAATGAAATTATGGAAAAGATGGGTTGGGTTATTGGTAGGTTTGACGGTTTTAGTAACAACAGCCGGTTGTTCAAGCGGCACCAATCAAGCCAAAGAGCTGGTTGATTTTAAGATCGGTTATTTACCGTCTACCGGGCACTTGCTCTATTTTGTAGCACAAGATAAGGGTTATTTTGAAGAAGAAGGACTCAACTCTGAACTGGTACTCTTTTCTGAAAACAACAGCATGCTGACCGCCATGGAACAGAAAAAACTACAGGCTGGTGCCTTGGGATCGACAAACTCAATTCTATACGAGAGCCAGGGTCATGAGGTAACCATTTTTGGGGGAGCCATGACAGAAGGCCATGCTTTGGTGGTTAAAAATGAAGTTGTCGCTGGATTGGGAGACAAAGCCGATTTGACAGCATTAAAAGGAAAGCGGATTGCGGATACCTTTGGTGGTACGGCAGATGTTGTCTTCAGACAAGGCTTAATCAATGTGGGGCTTGATCCAGAAAAAGATGTTGAGCTGGTGTCCGCAGAAAGTGGATCGGCCGCTTTTGCAGCCTTGAAGAATGATGAAATCGACGGTGCGATTTTGTTTACACCATTTAGAAAACTGGCCGAAAACGAAGGTTACACCATCCTTTCTTATAGCGGCGAAGTAGCCGGGTTTGAAAACCATCCTTGCTGCCGGCAGGTGGCTCTCACCGAAGAGCTGAAAGCCAACCCGGATACCTATGTCGGATTCTTGCGAGCACTCATCAAAGCCTATAAATTCTACCAGGAAAACCCCGATGAAACCGTCGAGATTATTGCGAATTATGTCGATATCGATAAGGAAATCTTAAAACAGGAAACTTATGGAAAATTTATCAGCTCAAATCCAGATCCCGATAAAGGGGCGACCTTGGCATTCTATGACGCAATGGTAAATCTGAACTATGTTAAAGCCTTTGATCTGGAATCAGGAATTAACACGGAGTTGTATAAAGAAGCGCTGGATTCGATTGTTAAAGAGTTCCCCAATGATAAAACATACCAAAGTCTGGTCGAGTATCATAAACAGGCGAATGATTAATAGTGAATCATAAACAGGTGAAAATATGAGTAAAATTGAATTAAAAAACGTCACCCTTAACTACGCCGAACGAAAGAGTGTTTTTACGGCCTTGGATGATGTATCATTTTCAGTCAAAGCGGGTGAATTTGTCAGCATCATCGGAGCAAGCGGATGCGGGAAAAGTTCGTTGCTCAGTCTTCTGGAGGGTCTGAACTTTCCGACTCAGGGAGTGATTACCATTGATGGACAGGAAATAACAGGGACCGGAGAAGATCGGGCAGTAGTTTTTCAGCATTACTCACTTTTTCCATGGATGACAACCCGGGGAAATGTGATTTACGGGATCAAACAAGTCAATAAGAAATTGACCAATCAAGAGCTGACAGCTATTGCAGATGATTACCTCGAGAAAGTTGGCTTAAGCGGATTTGAGAACAAGTATCCGCTTCAGCTTTCAGGGGGAATGCAACAACGGGCGGCCATCGTAAGGGCACTTGCGATGAGCCCCTCGATCCTTCTGATGGACGAGCCCTTTGGTGCAGTGGATGCTAAAAACAGAAAGATTCTCCAGGAATTGCTTCTGGAGCTATGGGAAAACAGTGAAGAGAAAAAAACGGTAGTATTCGTAACCCATGATATTGACGAGGCCATTCTGCTTTCGGATCGAATTATTATGATGACATCAAATCCTGGACGGATCAAAAAAGAAATCCCGATTGACTTTCCCCGGCCACGTACCGGCAGTCATCTGCTGGAATCAAAAAAATACTTAAATTTCAGAAAAGAACTACTGGCAACTTTTTTTAATGACATATCTGAGAAAATCGGTGGAGAGGAAGTGGCGTTGTAAATGAAAGACAAATTAAAAAAACAGCTTAACATTACAAATCTGCTTTTTATCGTTTTTCTTCTGATTCAGCTCTTACCGGAGCAGTACAGCAAAGAAACCTATGAAATTAATATAATTATTTTTGTTATTGGCATCCAGGTTATCTATCTTCTACTTTCATTTTTAAATAAGAAAGAAGAAAAAATGGAGACCATTCAGGATATCATCGCAATTTTATATCTGCTTATTATCATCTGGCAATTGCTGACTTCAAAATCAGCAATCCTCAATGAGCTATTGTTTCCCGCACCGGGAATTGTCATTGAGCAGTTTATAGCAGATTTACCGAAAATTTTGGAGGGTATACAAAGCTCAATTTTCATCATTATTCAGGGATACCTGCTGGCACTTGTAACTGCCATTCCTCTGGGACTGGCAGCAGGATGGCACATCCGATTTGGTAATTCATTTCTGTATGTTTCCAAGTTTTTTGGTTCCATCCCACCCATCGTTTATATTCCTTATGCCATTGCTCTACTACCGGCTTTTCGTGATGCATCTGTTTTTGTTATTTTTGCCGCTTCTTTCTGGCCCATTCTGGGCGCAACCATGGCTGGTGTTTTCAACATCGAAAAGAAAATTCTTGATTCAGCAAAGACGCTGAATGTGGGTAAACTCTCGATGCTTTTTCATGTCATGTTGCCGGCAGCCTTGCCGGAAATTTTAATGGGCTGTAGTCAGGGGTTGGGAATCTCCTTTATCTTGCTGACTTCAGCTGAAATGATCGGTGGTAAGACCGGCATGGGCTATTATATTAAGTATTATTCGGACTTTGGCGATTTCACGAGAATAGTTGTTGGAATCATTGTACTGGGAGTTGTTGTCAGTATACTGACGTATTTCTTTAATTTACTGCAAAGCTATCTGCTTCGCTGGCGACAATAAACGAGGAGGAGAAATGGCAAATATTAAATCAGGCATTATCGATCTTATTGGAAATACACCGCTGGTTCAATTAAAAAGGATCGAACAGGAAACGGCATCAAGGGCGTCAATTATCGGCAAACTGGAGTACCTCAATCCGGCCGGAAGCGTTAAAGACCGGATCGCTAAATCGATGATCGAAGACGCCGAAGAAAAGGGGATATTAAAAAAGGGCACCACGATTATTGAGCCAACCAGTGGAAACACGGGCATCGGACTGGCCTCGGTGGCAGCTGCCAAGGGCTATCATATTATTCTGACGATGCCGGAAACCATGAGTCTGGAAAGAAGAAATTTATTAAAGGCTTACGGCGCTGAAGTGGTTTTGACCGATGGTACCCAGGGAATGCGCGGTGCTATTTTAAAAGCCAATGAATTAAATCTTGGTATCGAGAATTCAATTATTCTGGGTCAATTCGTTAATCCGGCTAATCCTGAGGCTCACCTCCAGCATACCGGTCCAGAAATCTGGGCCGATACTGACGGAAAAGTCGATATTCTGATTTCCGGGGTCGGAACCGGCGGAACGATTTCAGGTGCAGGTGCTTATCTGAAATCTAAAAAATCGGATATTCAGATCATTGCGGTGGAGCCGGAGGGATCACCGGTATTATCAATGGGTGAAAGTGGCAGCCATCAGATTCAAGGTTTAGGAGCTGGATTTGTGCCGGATATTCTCAATACGGGCATTTATAACGAGGTCATTGCGGTTTCAAATAAAAATGCTTTTGAGACCAGTAATCAGCTGGCAAAACTTGAAGGGATCCTAGTGGGAATCTCCTCCGGGGCGGCTCTTTGGGCAGCGATCGAAGCGGGAAAAAGACCTGAAAATGCGGGTAAAAAAATTGTGGTTATCCTTCCTGATAGTGGGGAACGCTATCTTTCCACACCGCTTTTCAGGGAATGATATAAGATAAAAGATTCATTAGCAAGAAGGAGAAATCAATGGCTAAAAGAGAAATAGATCTAAGTCTGGTTGACGTTGAAAACCGGGAGATGCGTTTAGGTTCCATCATTTCATGGGATGGCAGCGCTGAAGAACTGGTTGATAATTCCAGATATGAGTTAAGAAGTCGGGACAAACGAAAAAGTCTGGAAGGTTGTTCCGGAAAAAAGGAAAAAGGCTGTCGCTTATGCGAATTGAACATGCCTTTTAATCAGCAGACCATGTGTACCCACTCCATCGTTGGGTGCCAGGTGGGGAATATCCCCGACTGTATTTTGATCGAGCATTCGCCAATAGGCTGCTCGGCAATTCATGCGCGCTTTAATCTCGGTTATAAGATGGGATTGGCCCGGCGTGGTAAAAAAATTGAGAATATCCAGATTTTTAGCACTAATCTGCTGGAAAATGATATGGTTTTTGGCGCTAGTGACAAGCTTAGACAAACCATTTTGGATGCCCATAACCGTTTTAGTCCCAAAGCAATCTTTATTTCGATGTCTTGCTCGACCGCAATTATTGGGGAAGATATTGAAAGCGTTGCCCAGGAAATGGAAGAGGAATTGGAAATTCCAATTATTCCACTGTTTTGCGAAGGTTTTAGAAGCAAGCACTGGAGTACCGGTTTTGATATTTCCCAGCATGGGATTATGCGTCAGATCGTCAATAAGCATCCTCAAAAGCAGGAGGATTTAATTAATATTATTGCGCTATGGGGAACCGATTATTTTACCGAAATTCTTAAACCGCTGGGACTGCGGGTGAATTATATGATTGATATGGCCAGTTTTGACGAATTAGCCCAGGCCTCCGAGGCCGCCGTAACGGCCACATTTTGTCATACCTTGGGATCTTATATGGCCACCGCGCTGGAAAATGAGTATGGGGTACCCCAGGTAGATGCCGGACAACCATATGGTTTTAAAGGCACTGATGATTGGTTGCGTTCCATCGCAAAAATTATGGGCAAAGAAGACATCATTGAAGAGTATATAAAAGCCGAGCATGAGCGGGTGTTACCAAAAATAGAAGCGTTACGTAAGAAACTCAGCGGGATCAAGGGGTTTGTGGCCACCGGCTCGTCCTATGCTCATGGGATGATCTCGGTGATCAGAGAATTGGGCATTGAAGTAGACGGCTCCATTGTTTTTCATCATGATCCGGTTTATGACAGTGGCAAGTCAGAACAGGATACCTTAAAGGAGCTGGTCGATACCTATGGGAATATCGATCATTTTACAGTCAGCAAAACCCAACAATTTCAGTTTTATAATCTACTGAATCGGGTAAATCCTGATTTTATCATTATCCGCCACAATGGACTGGCACCGCTGGCTGCTAAAATTGGGATACCGGCGTTTGCCATGGGAGACGAACATTTCCCGGTCGGATATGACGGGATCATCCGGGTGGGAGAGGCATTAATTGAGATATTGGCCCGTAAAAAATTTGGGCAGGTGTTAAAACGACATGTCAAACTGCCTTATACCGACTGGTGGCTCAGCCAGAAAGATCCCTTTATTCTGGCCAGAAACCCCGGGATTCTGGATGAGGTAGCAGAACCGCAGCTACTTGAAAGTCTGACGGAAGATGCTTCACCAGAGACGCCGATTATAAAGAGTGCATAGTTGTGAATCAAACAAGCTTTGAAAGGAAAAAAGATGACAGAAGTTAATCAAACAAAAAAAAGCAATACCATTGTCCATCCCCGTTATGGCTGTGCTATTGGCGCAATTAATACGGTGGCCGCCATTCCGAGAGGTATCCCAATCGCTAATTGCGGGCCGGGTTGTGCGGATAAACAGTATTTTATGCTTTCGTTCTCAAACGGTTTTCAAGGTGCCGGATACAGTGGTGGCGGTGCTCTCCCAAGTACCAACGTGGGAGAAAATGAAATTGTCTTTGGGGGGCACAAAAAACTGGATGATTTAATCAAATCATCCTTGAAAATTATGGATGGTGATATTTACGTGGTTCTCACCGGTTGCTCAATTGAATTGATTGGCGATGACGTGGGTGCTATTGTCAAAGAGTATCAGGAAAAGGGTTATCCGGTGGTTCATGCAGAGGCTGCTGGATTTAAAGGTAACAATCTTACTGGTCATGAAAATGTCGTTAAAGCCATCATTGACCAGTATGTCGGTGAATATAAGGGGCGAAAGAAAAAAGGCCTGATCAATCTCTGGTTTGACGTTCCCTATTACCACGCCAACTGGCGGGGTGACAGTATCGAATTAAAACGGGTTTTAGAAGGCGCCGGATTCAAGGTCAATGTGCTCTTCGGCTCCGAGTCGGGTGGTGTCAGTGAATGGAAAGAGGTACCGAAAGCGCAGTTTAATCTGGTGGTTTCACCCTGGGTTGGTCTGGAAATAGCAAAACATCTGGAGACCAAATACAAGCAGCCCTTTTTGCATGTTCCGGTCATCCCGATCGGCGAAGAAGCAACAACTGAGTTTATCCGGGAGCTGGTGGACTTTGCCGGGATTGACAATAAAAAAGCGGAAGCGTTTATCAGCACCGAAGCGGAACGGTATTATTATTTTCTGGAACATTTTTCAGAGTTTTTTTCAGAATACTGGTTTGGGTTACCGGCAAGATTTGTGACCGTTGGTGATGCCGCCTACAATCTAGCCATTACAAAGTTTCTGACCGATCAGATTGGTCTGATTCCCACCAAACAAATCATTACCGATAATACCCCCGAAAAACATCGACAGAACATTCAGAAACTTTTTCACGACATTTCAGATGAATTTCCGTTGGATGTGGAATTTATCGAAGATGGTTATGTAATTGAAGAAAAAGTTAGAAATGTTGATTACGGATCAAGTGTCCCACTGATCCTAGGGTCGTCCTGGGAGTCCGATGTGGCAAAAGAAATCAAGGGTTTACTCATCCCCATCAGTACACCGATTGTTTCGGAAGTGGTGATCAACCGTACCTACGTTGGGTATCACGGTGCCCTGACCCTGCTTGAAAAAATTTACTCCGAAACGGTTCGGGGCTAAGCACTAAAAATAATCGATTGATCAGTTGAAAGGAAATATAATGACAAAAAAAATTAGACAAATTGCAATTTATGGAAAGGGTGGTATCGGTAAGTCAACGACCACTCAGAATTTGACCGCCGGGCTGGCCGAAAACGGAAAAGGCGTCATGATTGTTGGCTGCGATCCCAAAGCAGATTCCACCCGCTTACTACTGGGCGGACTGGCTCAGAAAACGGTTCTGGATACCCTCCGTGAAACAGGTGAAGAGATTGATCTTGAACATATCGTCAGAGACGGATACCGGGGTATTCGCTGTGTAGAATCTGGTGGCCCGGAACCAGGGGTTGGCTGTGCTGGCCGTGGCATTATTACGTCGATTGGTTTACTGGAAAGATTGGGCGCATATGATGAAGATCTAGACTATGTCTTTTATGATGTCCTTGGCGATGTGGTTTGCGGTGGTTTTGCGATGCCCATCCGGGAGGGCAAGGCTCGAGAAATTTACATTGTCGGAAGTGGTGAAATGATGGCCTTATATGCAGCCAATAATATTGCTAAAGGCATTCAAAAATTCGCTACCAAAGGGAAGGTCAGACTGGGCGGCATTATTTGTAACAGCCGCAACGTGGATCGGGAATACGAATTATTACGGGCTTTTTCAGCAGAACTTGGCACTCAGTTGATTCATTTTGTGCCACGGGATAATATTGTCCAGCACGCAGAAATTAGAAAGAAAACAGTAATCGATTTTGCTCCGGAATCTAAGCAGGCCGGCGAGTACCGGGATCTTGCGAAAAAAATCGAGGAAAACGAAAATTTTGTGATTCCAAAACCGATGTCAACCGATCGGCTCGAAGAAATACTCTTTGAATTTGGACTGATGGATGCAGTAGAAGATTATAAAATTTAGTGAGCGTTTGAAAATTTAGGAGCAGCCAGGAAATCATCTGGTGGAAAGTAAATTTCTTAACGCTGATTTCCAGGCGTTTTTGATATTAAAAGTGAAATCCCAAAAGAGTCATTGATCAATTACGCAAAGAAGCGCAAAACGGGAGAAGCATTATCATCAGCAGTCATGATCAAATGGTTCTCGATCAATCCGATCGGAATTATTTATTAGAAAAATAAAAAAACTGATTGACAAACAGGAAAAATTACGTTATATTTGTTTCATATCAAACATATAGGAAATATATGTAATATTTATTTTTAGGAGGCAAGCAATATGATGAACAATGAATTATGCACTTTAGATGAGAGACACTTTTGCATGTGTTGCAGTAGAACGGACTATCGGAACTATTGTTAGGCATGATGAGATATTGCATTTGTCATTCTTGCTAAGTGACAATTGAATATTTCTTGAGAAAGGGGTTGCATCATTGAGTACTTCAAAGCAGAATTTTTTCAAAAGAATATTCGACAAAAATAAAGAAGAAAAAAGTGAACAAACAAGAGAATTAAATAATCGAGATCAAAAAACATCAGAAAGAAATGAGAGGTTGACAAACGTGAGTGAAAGAAAATTAGGATTCGATACTTTACAGGTCCACGCCGGACAGACCCCAGACCCAGTAACTGGAGCAAGAGCTGTTCCTATTTATCAGACAACTTCCTATGTATTTAAAGACACTACCCAGGCCGAAGGTCGATTTGCATTAACGGATGCTGGTAATATCTACAGTCGGTTGACAAACCCCACCACCGATGCATTTGAGCAGCGGGTAGCGGCATTAGAAGGTGGTTCAGCCGGTCTGGCGACAGCATCTGGCGCCGCTGCCATTACCTATGCCATTCAAAACATTGCCCGAGCTGGGGATGAGATTGTATCAGCCAGTACCCTTTATGGCGGAACCTATCATCTTTTTGCCGAAACTCTGCCTAAGTTTGGCATCAATACAATCTTTGTCGATCCTGATGATCCGGAAAATTTCAGAAAAGCTATCACCGATAAAACTAAAGCACTGTTTATTGAAACTCTCGGAAATCCCGGCATCAACGTCATCGATTTTGATGCAGTCGGAAAAATCGCGGCTGAAAATAAAATTCCGTTAATCGTTGATAATACCTTTGCAACCCCATACTTATTCAAGCCACTGGAGCATGGTGCTAACGTCGTCGTGCATTCTGCCACCAAGTTCATCGGCGGTCACGGAACATCCATCGGCGGAATTATTGTTGATGGCGGTAACTTTGACTGGACCAGCGGAAAATTCCCGGATTTCACCACCCCGGACAAAAGCTACAATGGTATAAAATTTTCTGATTTAGGACCGATTGCTTATGCGGTAAAGATACGAGCCCAATTATTAAGAGATACCGGAGCCTCATTATCGCCATTTAATTCCTTCCTGTTTTTGCAGGGGCTGGAGTCTTTATCATTAAGAGTGCAAAAGCACGTTGATAATACCAAAAAAATTGTGGAATTCCTTGAAAATCATTCCAAAGTCAAAAAAGTAAATTATCCGGGACTCAAGTCCAATAAGTATTACGAGCTGGGTCAAAAATATCTGCCATTGGGAGCCGGTTCCATCTTTACATTTTCCATTGATGGTACCATTGATCAGGCCAAAAAGTTCATTGACAGCCTTGAAATCTTCTCGCTACTTGCAAATGTTGCGGATGCGAAATCCCTTGTTATTCATCCGGCGTCCACAACACACCAGCAGTTAAGTCCGGAAGAACAGGCAGCAGTTGGATTCGCCCCGGATGTGATCCGTTTGTCAATTGGGGTTGAGGATGTTGATGATTTGATTTACGATATCGAACAAGCTCTGGAAAAAGCACTATAAGGCACTATAGTATTTTCCCCTTAAAATAGTCAAGATACTAAGCAAGACATCTGCTGTTAGTGGCAAAGCAGCAGATGTTTTCTTTTCGGGCTGATCAGATTTCCACGAATCATTTTAAACTCAGTCAAAAATTTATTTAAAACACTATGAATTAGAGGTGTCACTATGCCAATCTGTGTAAAAGAAGGTTTGCCTGCCATTGAGACCCTTGCCAATGAAAATATCTTCATTATGTCTGAAAACCGGGCAAAACGCCAGGATATACGAACACTGCAAATACTGATTGTTAACTTAATGCCAACGGTGATTGCGACTGAAACCCAATTATTGCGGTTACTGAGTAATACTGCCCTACAGTTAAATGTTGAATTTTTAAAGATTTCCAATTACACAAGCCAGGAGAGTTCATTAAATCATTTCAAGCAGTTTTATCAGACCTTTGATGAAATCAAAGAAAAACACTATGATGGCGTCATTATAACCGGAGCCCCGGTTGAACAAAATGAATTTGAAGACGTGGATTATTGGCAGGATTTATGCCGGATAATGGAGTGGACCAAGTCCCACGTATTTTCTTCCTTATATATCTGCTGGGGAGCTCAAGCGGCACTATATTATT
This sequence comes from uncultured Acetobacterium sp., assembly GCF_927416815.1. Lineage (NCBI taxonomy): Bacteria > Bacillati > Bacillota > Clostridia > Eubacteriales > Eubacteriaceae > Acetobacterium > uncultured Acetobacterium sp. Next base: position 23,656 of record NZ_CAKMJU010000031.1, read on the forward strand.
ATTATGGGGTGCAAAAAGCAGCCCTGCAGGCCAAGGTGTCCGGGGTATATTCGCACCTTGGCAATAATCGACGACATCCTATCGTTAGAGGATTTGATGATGTTTTTTTTGCTCCGCACTCACGTTATACGGCGATCTCTCGGGATGATGTGTTAGCGGTGCCAGAACTGGAATTGCTGGCGGAATCTCCAGAAGCTGGTGTTTATCTGGTTTCAGGTACTAACAATCGGCAATTGTTTGTTACCGGGCACTGTGAGTTTGACCGGGTAACCTTAAAGAATGAATACATTCGAGATTATTTACAGGGATTAAAGCCTGAGCTTCCCAAAAATTATAAACTTAAGGGTGAGATCCGTTTGTCAGATCAAACCAGTTGGAGTAGTCATGCAACCCTGCTTTTTACAAACTGGTTGAATTACTACGTTTATCAGCAAACACCCTACTACTTAAAGGAGTTGAGTTCTTGACACATAAAGAGATAATACTTTCGGGAATTGCATTAAAAAAGACCCCCAGACTTCCGGTTATGATTCTTTCAAGCGGGGTTTGGACAGATTATCGCAATGGACTAACCCTTCAGAACGTCTTGGAGGATGCCCCGGAAAAGATTGCTGAAACCATCATTGGTGATAACCGTAAAGTTGAGTCGGATGTTGTCTGGGTTGGTGCTGATTGCAGCAATGTCGTTGTAAAAGCTATTGGCGGAAAATGTACCTTTAATCTGCTGGGAGAGGCATCAACCGTTGATGAACCGCTGATCACGCGACCTGAGGATGTTGATCGGCTGAGGGTTGAAGACCTGGAAAACTCCCGAGAGATCGCTAATCTTTTAAAAACAGCAAGTCTCGTGACCGAACGAATCGGCGCAGAGTATCTTGTGGCAGTCAGTCAGTGGGGTGCATTCACGATGGCAGGGCAGCTTTTGGGAATGGATAACATGATGAAGATAGCCATTAAAGATAAATCTGGACTTGCTCATATCATGGAATTTACGGAGAGACTCCTCTTAAAATATTGGAATTTGTTCATAGATGCCGGAGTCGAAATGGTCAATCAGGCAGAACCCCTCTCATCAGGGGATGTCATTTCAGCTAAATTGTTTAAAGAGTTGTCTTTTCCACGAATTAAATCTGCCAACCAGTCAATTGCCAGGCGGATTAACACAAAATCGCTGCACATTTGCGGAAATACGACCAAGATTCTGGATTTAATTACAGAGTCAGAGACAAATCTTTTTTCAATGGATTACAAGGTTGATTTGAACACTGCTAGAGAAAAACTTTCGGGTAAGGTTGCTTTTGGCGGACAATTGGATCCCATCAGCGTTTTACTGGAAGGCACAACCTTAGAAATTGAAGCGGAGTCACTTGCCTGTATCAGAAATGGTGGAGCACCGGGTTTTGTCTTAATACCGGGTTGTGACATTGCCCCCAAAACAAAATTGGAGAATGTTCAGACGATGATTAATACGGCACATCATTTTGATATTGAAGAAATAATATAAATTTTGAAGGAGCATAGCATGAGTAAGTACAGCAATTTAAATTCACAGTTAATTCACGGTGGTATTGATGGGGATGAAAAAACTGGAGCAGTGAATGTTCCCATTTTTCAGACCTCCACTTATAAACAGGATGGCCTGGGTAAAGACCGCGGCTATGAGTATTCCCGATCCGGAAATCCGACCCGGGAAGCCCTGGAAGCACTGATTACGGAATTGGAAGGCGGAATCGCCGGGTTTGCCTTTGCTTCGGGTATGGCAGCGACCACTGCGGTGCTCAGTCTTTTTAAAACCGGGGACAAGGTAATTATTTCCAGCAATGTTTATGGCGGTACCTTTCGGGTGCTCGACAAGGTCTTCAATAACTTTGGTCTGACCTATGAAATTGTAGAGACATCTGATCTCAAGCTTCTGGAGGAAAGTCTGACAGACGATGTGAAAGCTATTTTTATCGAAAGCCCGGCCAATCCGATTCTAACCATTACCGACATTAAAGCAGTGGCAGAAATTGCCAGAAAACACGGAGTTTTAAGTATTGTTGATAATACCTTTATGACGCCCTACCTCCAAAGACCGATCTCACTAGGTGTTGACATTGTCGTTCACAGTGCTACAAAATACCTGGGTGGTCACAGTGATCTAATCGCCGGTTTAGCCGTTGTCAACAGCAAAGAGCTAGCGGAACGACTCTGGTTTATTCAGAATGCCACCGGTGGCGTATTACAGCCCTTTGATTCATTCCTGCTAATCCGGGGAATTAAAACCCTGGGGGTTCGAATGGATCGTCACATTGAAAATGCAACATTTATTACTGAGGCGCTAAAAAGCAATCCCGGGGTCAAAGCGATTTACTATCCCGGCTTGCCGGACAGTCAGGGCTACGAGATCAACAAAGGTCAGGCTGACGGTCCCGGGGGAATGTTCTCTTTTGAGCTGGATGAACAATATAACCTTAATAAATTTGTCGAATCTCTTGAGCTGATTACCCTAGCAGAAAGTTTGGGTGGGGTAGAGTCACTTATTTGTCATCCATCCAGTATGACCCATGCTTCCATTCCCTATGAAATACGACAAAAAGTAGGAATCGTTGAAAACCTGATCCGCATTTCGGTGGGGATTGAAGATAAAAATGATATCTTAGCGGATTTAGAACAAGCATTTGAAAAGAGTTTAGAGGCATAATATGGCTTATTATAATGATATCAGAGAATTGATTGGCAATACGCCGATGATTAAGCTCAATCAGTTTCAGGTAAAAGACCAGGTTAATATTTTCGCCAAGCTGGAACTGTGGAACCCCGGCGGCAGTGTCAAAGATCGAATTGGCCTTTCGATGATTGAAGATGCTGAAAAATCGGGTTTGCTAAAGCCGGGTGGGACGATTATCGAAGGAACCGCTGGAAACACCGGTTTGGGAGTGGCACTGGCCGCCATTAATCGGGGATACCGGGTGATCTTTGTGGTACCAACTAAATTTTCGGTGGAAAAACAGACCCTGATGCGAGCCTATGGCGGAGAAATTGTTAATACTCCAAGAGATTTGGGAATGCTGGGCGCAACAGCGAAAGCCCAGGAATTACTTAAAACCATTCCCAATGCCATCTCGCTACAGCAGTTTGACAATCCCTCAAATCCAGCCATTCATTATCAAACAACCGGACCGGAAATTTATGCCGATCTTGATGGAAATATTGACTACCTGGTGGCCGGTGCTGGCAGCGGTGGAACCTATTCTGGCGTTGTGCGCTATTTAAAAGAGAAAAACCCACATCTCAAAGGGGTTCTGACCGATCCGATAGGATCGATTATGGGTGGGGGAACAGCAGGCTGCTATGATATCGAAGGTATTGGCAATGACTTTATTGCCAATACCATGGATATGAGCCTGGTAGATGAGGTGATCAAGGTAGATGACAAAAATGCCTTTGAGTTGGCAAAATTGTTGGCCCAAAAAGAAGGAATCATCGCCGGAACCTCATCTGGTGCAGCTCTTTATGGCGCACTCAAAATAGCTGAGAAAATTGACCAGGGAAATATTGTCACTATTTTTCCCGATCGGGGCGACCGTTATTTCAGTAAAAATCTATACGATTAAACAAAGCAAAATAACGGCGCATGGACATTGATACAAATAAAAAGCTTCAGTTAATTGGCATTAACTGAAGCTTTTTAGCATTTCTAAGTATTAGAGACCCGAGTCTATGAAACGGGTTGATTTAAATGATTGGGGCATCCGTGACAGGTTGTTCGGGAACAATAGTCATCCAGAATTTTATGGAGTGCACAGGCGCTACTGCTATGAGAACGAACAATTTTTGCGCCAGTTTTTGTGCCACTCTTAAGCGCACTGTGAATCATCTTGTGCGAAACAGTATTGGTAAATAAAACCAGCAGATCCGGACAGCCAATGACATTTTTCATATCTGCTGGCATTTGGGTAAAAACCTTTACCTTACATTGATAGCTTTTGCATATTTCTTTATATTTGCATACCATTCGGTCATGTCCTCCAATAATAACAATACCCATAGTCCGAACCTCCTTTAAATTATTACATACTAAATATATATGTATAATATAATATCATGTTTATCTTCGGAGGTCAAGCTTTTACGTCCAATTATTTGAATATTCAGATCCGATAATATAAAAACAGAGCTGAATTTCAGCTCTGTTTATAAATGCTAACGATCAAACTAGATATCTTCGCAGACAAAAGAAAATGCTCCAAGTTCATGAATGCTGGGGTTTTTTCCGCATAGCGGGCAGTCTTCATCTTTTTTAAAGTTAAATAGATCAAATGATGATTCCAGGGTATCAATCATTAAAAGTTTGCCTTTTAATGATGGGGACAGGTTGAGTAACCGCTTGATGGCTTCAACCGCCTCAAGTACGCCGATTACACCAGGAACTGGGCCCAGAACTCCGGTCTCAGAACAGCTGCCGGCAATTCGGGTCTCTGATTCGGGAAAGAGACAGCGAAAACAGGGACCTTCATCGGGAATGATATCCATCACCTGACCATAATAAGCTAGCGCACCGGCTTCGATCAGTGGTTTTTTTTCCAGGTAACAGGCATCATTAAGCAGATAACGGGTCGGGAAATTGTCCAGTCCATCAATAACCAGATCATGCTCGCCAACCAATTCTCTGGCGTTTTCGCCAGAAAAGGCACCAGTATGGGTACGTACTTGAAGTAAGGGATTTAGCGCTTCAAGTGCCTGCTTGGCGGATTCAACCTTCAAATAACCAATTTTAGACGTGGTGTGGAGGATCTGACGATTCAGATTACTGATTTCAACCTGATCAAAATCAATCAGCGTCAGGTGTTTAATACCCGCTTTGGCCAGCACCAGATTGGCCGGACAGCCCAGCCCTCCGGCACCGATGGTTAAAATCTTGGATTCTTTTAGTTTAGCCATTATTTCATTTTGGATTGGGTCATAGTGGGTATAAAAGGTAGAACTGGTGGCGAAGTAATTATCAAAAACCAGCTTAATCAAATCAAAATAGAATATTTCAGTCTGTAAAGCACCCAAATCGAGACTTGCTTTAACCAGCTCAATGGGGATAAGTATCCCTAAAAAGCAATCGCTCAAAAGCTTGCCAAGAGAATCCGATTCTATTTTAGAATCATTTTGAGGACTTGTCGGAAAACCTTTCTGGATTAGGTTTTCCTGGAATAGTGTCAAAGCATCCCAATTGTTACAATATTTAAAGCATCCCTGCCAGGCTTCGCTGACAGCAATAATTGTCGGCACCAATGACGTTTCGGATGAGGCCTTGAGTAATGATTTGGTTATTTTACTAGTAAAGCTGGTATCACCAAAAATCAGGTTGAAGTCAATATTGTGCGGTATTTCTTTGACTAACTGAAAAGTGACATCTGGGTTGAGATCTGTCAAGCTGTCAAAGACAGATTCCCATTCAGTCTCATTTTCCAGATAGCATTCAATGTGTCCGATCCCTATGGCAGTTAGATAACGAAGCAAAAAATCACAACGATTGAGATCTGGAGCACAAAGGAGAATTTTTGTATCCAGAAGTTTTTTCTGGCCACTACCGCCAATATCCGGCATAATGATGTGTCTTAAATAACGTTTAATTTGAGTCGGATCAGAAAGGTTCTCAGGTTCTTTTTTCGTCGCCGTAAAAGCGGGAGCTGCTGCTTTTATGGAGCTGTTTATTTCATCTGAAAGATGATCTGAGTCAGTACTTTTTTCTCTGCTTTCCATGTAATTGCGAATCGCATCATGAAGCGCATCGGCAGCAATATTTGAGCACAGCATTTTTTCCGGAGGAAGACCACCAAGGGCTTCGGCGACATCATCATTGGTAATCAGCAGCGCCTCGGATAAGGTTTTTCCGGTTGCCAACTGGGTCAGCATACTGCTGGCAGCAATGGCAGCACCGCAGCCAAAGGTTTTAAATCTGACACCGCTAAGCAACAGGTCATCGACCTTTATATAAATCGTAATCTTGTCTCCATCGATGGGGTTTCCCGCGTGTCCCACACCATCAGGGTTGGGGAAATCACCGACGTTTCGGGGATTGGCAAAATGGTCAAGTACAGTATCGTTGTACATGGCGAACCTCCAATTTTTGATGACATAATTATACCATGGAATTAATATGAAATTCAAGAGTAGTTAACAGATTAAGCACCGATTAAGCATAGATCATAGTAAGAAAAGATTTGAGTTGCGGGGAGATATGATATAATATACAGAAAGAAGCGTCTTGACAAAGAAAAGGCAATCAGGTAGTATTTATTAAACATATTGAAATGATATGAATTCGGTATGAGAATGGAGAAAAATATGGATTTTGGTACCCTTTGTATACATGGAAACGATAAGAAATATGATAATACCGGAGCCGTTAGTGTTCCGATTTTTCAAACCGCAACCTTTGCCCACCCGGGGGTAGGAGAAAGTACTGGCTATGACTATACCAGACAACAAAACCCCACCCGGGAGCATCTGGAAAACGTTATGGTCAAGCTTGAAGATGGGGTCGATGCCCTGGCCTTTTCCTCGGGGATGGCGGCTATTAGTGCAGTAATGGAGCTTTTTTCACCAGGGGATCATATCATTGCCTCAGATGATCTTTACGGTGGTTCACATCGGCTGTTTCAGCATATTGCAGTAAAAAACGGGATCACCTTTGATCTGGTTAACACCTCAAATCTTTTTCTAATTGAGGCCTTGATCGGGCCAAATACAAAAGCGCTGTTTATTGAAACACCCACCAACCCGATGATGCAGGTCACCGATCTGGCTGGGGTGGGGAAGATTGCCCAAAAACATCGGTTGCTCTTTATTGTGGATAATACCTTTTTAACCCCCTATTTTCAAAAGCCCCTGCAATTAGGAGCAGACATCGTTATCCATAGTGGTACCAAATATTTAGGCGGTCACAATGACACCATTGCTGGTTTTGCTGTAACCAATGATGAAACGATCGCTGAAAAACTGCGGTTTATCTTTAAAACCACTGGTGCCGGTTTATCACCATTTGACAGTTGGTTACTGATTCGGGGGATAAAAACCCTGGCGATCCGGATGGACAAACAGCAGGAAAATGCAATGGTCATTGCCCAGTGGCTTAGTCAGCAGGAAAAAATTAAAGCTGTCCACTACGTGGGACTGCCCACGCACCCGGGTTACGAATTATCTCGGCGACAGGCTACCGGCTTTGGCGGGATGATCTCCTTTGAGGTCGACAGTGAGGAAACAGCCCGACAGATTTTGGAAGGGGTATCCTTGATTCAGTATGCCGAAAGTCTGGGCGGGGTAGAAACCCTGATTACCTATCCGATGCTCCAGACCCATGGGGATATTCCTGAAGCTGAGCGGGAAGCCAGGGGGATCAATAACCGGTTACTAAGATTATCGGTTGGTATTGAAGGCGTTCAAGATTTAATTAATGAATTAGCCAGGGTGATAAAGGGGGAATCAGTTTGAAATATAATTTTAATGAGATCGTTCAGCGGGATAACACGAATTCAATTAAATATGACTTTGCCCATCGACGGGGAAAGCCAGAGGGATTGCTGCCACTCTGGGTTGCTGATATGGATTTTAAAACCCCGGCACCGGTGGTGGAGGCTCTGGTGGAAAAAAGCAAACATGGCATCTTTGGTTATTCGGAAGGCGGACAGGACTATTTTTTTACGTTAAAGGATTGGTTTAAAACCCGCTTTGACTGGAATATCCAACCGGAATGGCTAGTTACCACACCCGGGGTGGTTTATGCCATTGCCACGGCAATCCGCAGTCTGACGGAGGTCGGCGATAGTATCATTATTCAACAGCCGGTATACTATCCCTTTGCTGATACTATCACCATTAATGAGCGCCAGCTGGTTGTGAGCCAGCTGGTCTATGATAATGGTCGATATGCGATTGATTTTGCTGATTTTGAAAATAAGATCATTGATAATGGGGTCAAAATTTTTATTCTTTGCAATCCTCACAACCCGGTTGGTCGGGTTTGGACTCGCGAAGAGCTAGTTCGCCTGGGTGATATTTGCCTCAAACATGGGGTAACGGTCATATCAGATGAGATCCATCAGGATTTTGTCTATCCGGGCCATAAACATCTGGTGTTTGCAGATTTAAAAGCAGAGTTTTTAGGCAGCACCATTACCTGTACAGCCCCCAGTAAAACCTTCAATCTGGCTGGGCTTCAGGTTTCCAATATTTTTATCGAAAACCGCGAGATCAGAACAAAATTTAGAAAAGAAATGCGAAAAGGTGGCTATAATGAGATCAATATTATGGGCATTGTCGCCTGCATGGCGGCCTATTCAAAAGGCCGAAAATGGCTGGAAGAATTAAAAATCTATCTCGGTGAAAATCTAGATTTTATCAGAGACTTCTTAAACGAACATCTCCCCCAGGTTAAGCTCATCGAGCCGGAAGGAACCTATCTGATCTGGTTGGATTTTAGCGAACTGGGATTAAATGAGGAAGCGTTAGAAGATTTGATCATTAACAGAGCCGGACTATGGCTAGATGCCGGAACCATGTTTGGTGCTGGTGGGGAAGGCTTTCAACGAATTAATATTGCCGCCCCAAGATTGATACTGGAGCAAGCATTGACGCAGTTAGAACGGGCGATCCTTAATCAGGATTAAACAGTGTTATCAGTTGACAGGGGTTAAATGTAAATGGATCCTAAAATTATTTTTTTCGAAGAATCCACCCAATTATCAAAATAAATGTTTTCTATAACTTAATAGGGGGTATAAAGCAAATAAATATATTTAAGGAGATAGGGTGACTGATATGAATACTGAGTATACAGTTAGTGTTGATAATGAAGTAATAGAGTTTATGAAGAAAATGGATAAAAAAGAATTAAAGCTCGATATTATCTTGACCGGTGGAGGATGTTGCCCATTTTTTGATGTTTCGGAGATTGATTTTGGAAAACCCGAGCAAGCAGATTTGTATGATGTCTATGAGCAAGATGATATTAAACTCAATATCAGTAAAAAAACAAAGGTAATTGAACCGGTTCTTCATTTTAAGTTAAAAGAAAAATTTGGCGGAGAAATGATTTATGTTGAAGGCCTTGATGTAAAACAACAATACTTTGACGAATAAAAAGATGACTAAACAATGGGAGCCGCTGGTTTTTAAAAACAGCGGCTCCCATTCGTTTAATAGGCAGAGCTTGCCCATTTTTTGTTTATTTCTGATAATCGATTCAATGCTTCATAAAGGGTATCTTCTTTTTTGGCAAAATGCAGACGGATTAGATGGTTGACGTTTTCCCTAAAAAAAGTTGATCCGGGAACCGCACCAACCCCGACATGCTGAGCCAGCCAGGTGCAAAAGGCCAGATCGTCATCTGATTTGTATTTGGAAATATCAATCATCACATAATAGGCACCCTGGGGTCTGCTGTAGGTGAGCCCAATGTCATCGAGGCCAGCTAAAAACAAGTCTCTTTTTTTGGTGTAGGTCTTTTTCAGGTCGCTGTAGTAGTCATCGCCAAATTGCAAACCAACAGTGGCAGCTTCCTGGAGTGGTGCTGCCGCACCGACGGTTAAAAAATCATGAACTTTTTTAGCCACATCGATGATCGGCTCCGGTGCGATAATATAGCCTAAACGCCAGCCGGTAATGGAATAGGTCTTTGATAAAGAACTGCATGAAATGGTGCGCTCAAACATACCAGGCAAAGAGGCCAGATAAATGTGCTCATGAGGCGCGTAAACAATATGCTCATAAACTTCATCGGTGATCACATAGGTATCATATTTTTTAGCCAAATCAGCAATAATGGTCAGTTCTTCGCGGTTAAAAACTTTACCGGTGGGGTTGGAAGGGTTACACAGAATCAGTGCTTTGGGATCTTGTTTAAAGGCTGCCTCCAATTCATCTGTATTAAAGTTAAACTCTGGGGGATGAAGGGGCACATAAATCGGAATAGCACCGGATAAAATGGTATCTGCTCCATAGTTCTCATAGAAAGGTGAGAAAACGATGACCTTATCACCGGGATTAGCGACGGTCATCATCGCAGCCATCATCGCCTCAGTGCTCCCACAGGTCACCACAATTTCGGTTTCCGGATTAATTGATCGGCCCATTAAGCGGGATTGTTTTTGCGCCAGTGCCTCCCGGAAATTTTGCGCTCCGCAGGTAATCGAATATTGATGAGGACCCTGATGGGCGGCTTTTTCCAGGGCTTCAAGGATTGGTTTCGGTGGATCAAAGTCTGGAAATCCCTGGGATAGGTTGACAGCATTATACGAATTGGAAATTCGGGTCATCCGTCGGATCACAGAATCGGTAAAGTCAGCGGTTCGGTTACTAAGTGGTTTCATCATGCACCTTCTTTAGATTTCATAGATTAGGGTTCGTTCATCGATTAAGCGCTTTGCTTTATGGGTAGCTCGCTCTAAGTCACCATCTTTTAAGATCGTGACATCACCGGGTTTTACCCCTAACCGGGTTTTTAGTGAAGCGGCAACCCGCTCTGTTAAGATTTCGTCCGGTTCGTCGTTATCATTAGATTTTTCGATTTCAAGCCGATATTTGACCGAGTGATTCTGCTCGTACAAACGAATCAGGTATTCACCAGTTATCCCTGCTGTTCCTCTAATAACAAATTCAATATCACTAGGGAAGATATTTACCCCAGAGACAATAAACATATCATCCAGGCGACCGTGAATTTTGATCCGGGCGTGGGTTCTACCGCAACTGCAGGGTTCGCGGTTAACGGAGCCTATATCCCCGGTTTTGAAACGGATCAGCGGTCTGGCTTTTTTACGCAGGGTGGTGTAAACAAGCTCACCCCGTTCACCGTCGACTACCGGCTCGCCGGTTTTTACATCCAGAACCTCAACTAAGATATGATCTTCAGCAATGTGGAGGCCATCTTTGGCTTGGCACATGCCGGCACAGGCACCAAAGATGTCTGATAATCCAAAAAAATCATACAGCTGTGCACCCCAGGCTTTTTCAATCGTCTCCCGGGTGGTTGCGATCGATCCGCCTGGTTCGCCGGCCACAATAATGGTGCGAATGGCCAGATCCTTAGCCGGATCAATGCCCATTTTTAGCGCCGTTTCGCCAAGATACAAGGCATAAGAGGGAGTTGTCCAGATGATTGTCGGTTGGAATTCTTTTAAAATAAAAAGCAGCCGTTCTGACGGCACGGTTCCAGCCCAGATACAAAGGGCCCCCAAATTCTGAGCCCCAATGACATCCGGCCCACCCACGAATAAAGAGAAGTTCAGGGCATGAACATAACGATCATGTTTACGCATTCCGGCACCATAAAACAAACGGCTCTCGACATCCTGCCATTCGTCAAAATCCTGTTTGGTAAAGGGGCTGAGTGTCGGTACCCCGGTTGAACCACTGGAAGCTGACACAAAAACCACATCATCTTCACTGACGGCAATCATGTCACCTAAAAGACCGCCTTTAGCCTGCCGTTCGCGTTGGGTAGCCTTATTGGTAAACGGGAATTTTTGAATATCTTCGAGATGCTTAAAATCATCAGGGCTCAGTCTGGCTTTGTCAAAGGCTTCTTTGTAATAAGTAGAATTATTGTAGGCAAAGGTCAGCATTTCCTTTAATTCGCGGCGCTGTAATTCTTCTAGTTGTACTCGTGGCAGGGTCTCGATTTTTTCGTCCCAATATTTTTTCTCGCTCATAAGTCCTCCTCTGCGGTGTTCCAATTTTTTCGAATTGTGGTCCATTTAGCATCACGTTGTGCGGCCAGTATTTTTATATCTGCGTCTTCTAAATGTTTAAAGCGACTCTGGGAAAGTAGATAATCTTTAATCGATGAAAATTCACTGGGGTTTCTATTTAACTTAAACTGGCCATTTTCATATTCAGCCAAGTACCACAAACCACAATCCATCATTTTTTGTGAGATTTCAATGGTCTCATTAACGGGGATGCCCCAACCGATCGGGCAGGGGGCGACAACATGGATATAAGCCGTCCCCTTTATTTTTGAAGCCTTTTCAATCTTATTCATAAAGTCTTTCAGATTGCCAATGCTGGCGGTGGCGGCATAGGGAATATCATGGGCAGCCACAATCTCAAAGAGATTTTTCTTTGGGCGAAGATTACCGTGAATATTTTCACCGCTTGGGGTCGTGGTGGTCTTGGCCCCAAAAGGCGTTAAACCGCTTTTTTGGATGCCGGTATTCATGTAGGCTTCATTGTCGTAGCAGATATAGAGAATATCATCGTTGCGATCAATGGCCCCGGATAAGGCCTGGATGCCGATATCGGCAGTGCCGCCATCGCCGGCCAAACCGACCGCTTTGAAATTTTTGATCCCCACCGCCCGAGCGCCGGCCTCCACGCCAGTTAGCATCGAAGCGGTTCCGGCAAAGGTGGAAATGATTGAATTATTGCTAAAGCATAAATGCGGATAATTAAAGCCAACGGCTGACATACAGCCGGCTGGCAGTACCGAGATAGCCCCCTCGCCCAGAACTTTAAGAGCGATCCGCACGGCCAGACTGCCGCCGCAACCGGCGCAGGCCTTATGACCATAAAAAAATTCACTGTCCGTGATCGTTTTTGCAGTTATTTGATTACGCATCGATGGTCACCCCCAGTCCGATGAAATTAACATGTTGGCCACCGCTTTGAAGATGGCGAAACATTGCTTTAATATTTTCCCGGCTAATATCACGGCCGCCGAGACCAGCAATGAAATTATAAGTTTCTAGACGTAAGCCATTTTTTGCAATAACCGAGTTGACATTGGTATAGACGGTGCCTTCATAACCAAAGGAAATGTCTTTTTCCAACACCCCAATGGCTTTGGCCGATCCCAGTGCCGCAACCAGGTCTTCATCGGGAAAGGGTCTTAAAAAGCGAAGCTTAAGTAGGCCGACCTTTTCGCCGCGCTCACGCAGTTCATCAACGACTTCCCGGCAAAGACCGGTGATGCTGCCCAAGGTAAGCAGGATATAATCGGCATCGTCAATACGGTAACCCTGGGTCAAGCCGCCATAACCGCGGCCAAAAATTTCGGCGAATTTCGCATCGGTTTCTTCGATAATTCGTTTGCTATCTTGCATCGCTTTGTGTTGAAGGTATTTAAATTCCATATTATTGTCCGGACCAACGCTAAAAGCGAGGTTTTTCGGGTTATCCATGCTCATCTTGTTTTCGGTTTGGAAGGGTGGTAAAAAACGGTCAGCATCCGTCTGACTTGGAATTTCCACGGTTTCGTAGGTATGGGTAAGAACAAAGCCATCCAGATTGACCATAATTGGTGTTGAAACCAGCGGGTTCTCAGCAATATGGTAACCTTGCAGAGCCATGTCCAGGCTCTCCTGAGCGTCCTCCACATATACTTGGATCCAGCCGCTATCAAGCTGTGAAAGCGAATCCCGCTGGTCGCCATAAATATTCCAGGGTAAGGCGGTGGAGCGGTTGGCGTTCATCATCACGATGGGAAATCGACCGCCGCTGGCATATTGCAGACATTCGGCCATGTATAGCAGGCCCTGCGAGGAGGTAGCCGTAAAGGTGCGGGCGCCCATGGCACTGGCACCAATGGCACATGATAACGCCGAGTGTTCTGATTCAACATGGATGAGTTCACTTTTTAAGCTGCTGTCTTCGACCATTTCAGAGATTCTTTCAACCACTGTTGTCTGGGGGGTGATGGGGTAAATCGAAATAACCTGGGGGCGCGCCAGCCTAATCCCTTCGGCAAAGGCATCATTGCCCGATAAAAATGCTTTAGTCATTTGTTTCTACCTCCATTTTAATAGCTTGTTTGGGACAGATTCTTTCACAGATTCCACAGCCTTTGCAAAAGTCATAGTCAATATCCAAACCGCTTTCGGTTTTAAAAATAACGCCATCAGGACAGTAAAGATAACATTGCAGGCAGTTTATACATTCATCTGTTATAATCGGCCGTTCGTTTCGCCAACCGCTATTTTTGGTGACCAAATAGCCAGCTTCACTGGCTGTTCCTAAGGGGTAATCTGACAATTTTTGGGGTTTTTGATAGGGTCGTAAATAAGGCTTGCTCATATTAGTGAACCTCCTTAAAATACTCAAAGGACTTATTTAGAATCAATTGATTTTTGGCCGTATTGATAGCGGATAAATACAGATCACAGGCTTGCTGCAACGATGATAGCGAAACATCGACTGAGATACTGGCCAAGGCACCGAGCATCGCCGTGTTACTGATGGGCTGCTTGATGATTTTGAGGGCAATCTGATTTGCATCAATGGACCGGATCTGCGAGAATTTGCTGAACTTTTCTGGGGTTGTGGTATTAATAAGGGCGATACCATCGTCTTTAAGATCTTTTAAATAGTCGGTAGAAAATAAAGTATCATCCAGAAAAATCAAATAATCACAGCTTTTTATTTCACTCCGATCAATAATTGCCTTACCATCAATTTTATTAAAGGCCTGAATTGGAGCACCTCGGCGTTCAGGACCAAAAGAAGGAAAAGCCAACGAAAATTTATTGTCGATTAATGAAGCGGCGCCCAGAATTTTAGCAGCGGTGAAGGCACCTTGTCCACCGCGTCCGTGCCATCGTATTTCTATCATAATGATTCCTCGATTCTTATTTTATTTACTGGATTTATCCAGTTGCTTTGCAGATGAATCCCCAATAATTTGAAAAACCTGCACCAGCAGCACCAAAACGATCACGCAGATAAACATCACTTCGGGTTCATAGCGCTGGTAGCCGTAGCGAATGGCCAGATCGCCAATGCCACCACCGCCAACGGTACCGGCCATAGCCGAAAAACCGATTAATGAAACAGCGGTCACGGTGATATTTTTAATCAGTGATGGCAAGGCTTCTGGCAGTAGAATCTTTACTACAATCGACAATTTACTGGCTCCAGAAGCGATGGCGGCCTCCAGAACACCATTATCAACATCTGAAAAAGACGCTTCAGAAAGTCGGCCGAAAAATGCGATCGCCGCTACCGCAAGCGGAATCACCACGGCATTAGGACCAATGGAGGTATGGACAATCGCTTTTGAAACGGGAATCATCAAAACCAGCAAGATCAGAAAGGGGATTGAACGGGTGATGTTAATGATGACGCCGACAATTTGATTGATGATCCGGTTCTTGAGAAAAAGAGTATTGGAAGTTAAAAACAATAGCAGGCCAATACTGCCGCCAATGATAATTGCGGCAAGGAGTGACGAAATGACCATTTGCATGGTTTGACCAAAGGTCAGAAGTAGTGCTCCTTTTAAATCAAAGTCCATGATTGATTACCTCCAAATCGGCTGTGTTTTCGGCAAGATAGTCGATTGCCAGTTTAAGGGTGTCCGCTTCGCCGATTAACTGGACATAGAGTATCCCAAGGGGTAAACCGTTGATATATTCAATCTTTCCCAATAATATATTAAAACCAATCTGAAAAGCATTGGCAGTGTAATAGAGAATCGGATTGTTGGCATTATCGCCCTTAAAGGTGAGGCGAATAATCGGACCTTCCATCTTGTCTAAAATTTCTTTGGGCAAGCTGAAATGATTGGTATGACTTAATAACTGTCGGGTGAATGCTTCTCTGGGCTTTGTAAAAACCGCGTACACATCTCCAATCTCGACGACCGAGCCCTTGTTCATCACAGCACAGCGGTTGCAAATACCTTTAATAACATCCAGTTCATGGGTAATAATGACAATCGTGATCCCAAATTTTTTATTTAAATCTTTTAATAAGCCCAATATCGATGAGGTTGTTTCCAGGTCAAGAGCCGATGTGGGTTCATCACAGAGAAGTATCTTGGCATCATTAGCCAGCGCCCGGGCAATCGCAACCCGTTGTTTTTCACCACCCGAAAGATTGGCCGGATAGGAATTTTTCTTATCTGACAAATTAACCAGACCCAGTAATTCAGAGATGCGAGCATCGGTTTCCGATTTTGATTTCCCGGCGGCTTTTAGAACAAAGGCAATATTTTGATAGACGGTTAGATTTCTGGCCAGATTGAAGTGCTGAAAAATCATCCCGATATTGCGGCGGAGTATGCGCAGTTGAGTTTTTTTATAATTGGTAACATTCTCCCCGTCGACAAATATTTGTCCGGACGACACAGTTTGTAATAGATTAATGGTTCGGAGCAGGGTGCTTTTGCCGGCACCACTGGAACCGGCGATGCCAAAGATCTCACCTTTTTTTATTTTAAAATTAGCATCATTAACAGCCGCAAAGATTTGCTTGTCCTGTTTAAAGCTGACAGAGACGTTTTTGAATTCGATCATAGTATTTACCTTATTTCTGTATTAATTTGGGGTAAAAGCTCAGTTGTAAAATCAACTGAGCTTTATTTTTAATAATCAGAGGGTCTTTGGAATGAAACATATTGTTTGGATGGATCTTCAATAACTTTTTTAAAGGCACCAGACTCAATCGCGGCAATTACATCTTTGGCAAAATCGGCATCTTTGTCTTTGGTTCGAACAGCGACACCATTAATATAGCCTTCAGACAGTTTTTCATTATGAAGGGCATCAGAAAGGTTGAGTCCAGAGCTTAAGGCATAATTACCGTTAATTACGGCAAGACCAACACTATCTAGACTTCTTGGTAATTGGGGTGCTTCGATTTCAATAAATTGAAGATTTTTAGGATTGCTGGAAAGGGTGTTTTGGGTGGCTGTTTTAGGATCGACAGCCGGGTCGATCGTAATAATATTGGTCTGAGCCAAGACTCTAATGGCACGGGATAAGTTTGTCGCATCATTTGGAATGGCAACGGTAGCACCGTCTTCGATGTCATTGATCGTTTTATATTTTTCCGAAAAAATCCCCATTGCGGCAGTCGGTATTTCTTTGATAAAGGTTAGTTCTAAACTATTTTCCTTGGCAAAGTTAGTTAGATAGGTAGAGTGTTGAAACATGTTAAGATCAATTTCACCTGCAGCTAACGCTTTGTTTGGCTGAACGTAGTCTGAGAATTCGATGATTTCAATCGTATAACCTTTTTCCTCTAAGGATGGTTGAATCGCTTCGATAAACATATCACCATATGGTCCAGCCGCTACGCCTACTTTCAAAACCTTTTCTGCTTCTGTTTTAGAAGCCGTTGGTGAAGAACAACCCGTCAGGGAAATAAGCAAGATGCTTATAATTGTAATAAATCCGATCATTCGTTTAGTTTTCATTTGATATCCTCTCATTTTCTAATCATTAGATTTTTGTTGTTTTGGTTTATCTGGTACATAGGATCATGACATAAGACAACACATCGTTCGAGTCATTGCTACACCACCTTTCAAATCATAGTAACCTTATATGTATAGTGTGTTTTATTATAGCAGCATCCGTTAGCTTTTGCAAGAGTAAAACTAATAAAACATATAAAAATAATATGAATAAAATTTATGCATTTTACCATTCATTGCTATTGACAAGTGCCTAGTTTTTGCATAAAATATATCATATAGGTAAAGTATGGAATTATTGTTAATTGGAGGAGGAACTATTATGAAAAAACTACTCATTATAAAGACAGGATCATCGGATCTGCAGGTGATCAATAAATGTGGTGACTGCGACATGCGTATTGCCCAATGTATGGGAATACCATTTGGAGATGTTCGTGTTATTTCTGTCTATGAAAATGCAGTACCGATTCTGCCGGATGATATTGCCGGAATTATTATTACCGGTTCCCCTTCAATGGTAACTGATTTGGAACCCTGGGGAGTTGCCACCGCTCAATGGCTAAAACAGGTGGTTAACAAGAACATTCCAGTTTTAGGTATCTGCTTTGGACATCAATTGCTTGCCCATACCTTTGGCGGTTCGGTCGGCTTTCATGAACAGGGAGAAGAAAAAGGAGAGGTTGAAATTCGTCTTACGGAAGAAGGAAAGAAAGACCCATTACTCGGGGTATTACCGGAACACTTCACCTCCTATGCGTCCCACTTTCAGACAGTTACCAAGATTCCCCAAAATGCCGTAATATTGGCACATAATGATTTTGAGTCAACTCACGCGCTACGGTTTAAGGAGAATGTATGGGGGGTTCAGTTCCATCCGGAATGTGTTGGAGATGTATTTTGCAATACAGTTGAGCATAAGACATATGGTATGGCCTTACTCAAGCGCTTTTATGAATTAGCGACAAGCAATAACGTTAAGGAAAGCATAAATGAATGTGAGATAGCGGTTTTATAACGATAGCAGACTAACTAAGCGAAGACTACAATATAAAAGGGATTTATATAAATATTTGATTTATATAAGTCCCTTTTTATATTGTTACAGAGTTTCGTTCATGCTGCCGGTTCGGTAGCCTTTTAAATCAAGACTGATATAGGTAAAACCAAGTGTTTTAAAACGATCATGTATTTTTGTACGAGTATCTTTATTGAGCAAAGCGACAAAACCAATTTCATCAGTTTCGATACGGGCTAGATCGCCATGATAGCGAACGCGAACCTGATGGAAGCCTAGATCAAGCAGATATTGCTCGGCCTGGTCGATCATCTGCAGGCGATCAGGGGTTATGTTCTCGCCATATGGGAATCGAGACGACAAACAAGCAAAGGATTGTTTATTCCAGGTAGTCAGGTTCATTTCCTTTGATAGTTGACGGATCTCATCCTTGGAAAGATTGGCAAATCGCAACGGACTTTTCACACCTAATTCGGTTACTGCTATAAGCCCCGGTCGGTAATCACCATCATCGTCGGTGTTGGAGCCTTCAACTACGTACTTTAATTTCTGAAGAGTCGCAATTTCTTTGATCTTGGTAAAAAGTTCGGATTTGCATAAATAGCAGCGATTCTTGGGATTGTTGGAAAAACCCTCAATGTCGAGTTCTTCCGAGTCAATAATAAAGTGATCGGCGCCCAATTCTTCAGCATAGGCGGTAGCTTCTAGCAATTCACGCTTGGGAAAACTTTCTGAGCGGGCTGTCACTGCGACAGCATTTTTACCTAAAACGTCATAGGCTACCTTTAGTAAAAACGTCGAATCAACACCCCCGGAAAAGGCCACTGCCACACTTTCCAGTTCGGCTAAGTAGTTTTTCAAAGCTTGGTATTTATTAGTTAGGCTATCCATAATACACTCCTTAAACGTAATCATAGTAACTATATATGATTAATATTTTATGCTATTTTCAATCCGTTGTCAAGCTTGATTATAGGGAATAAATGGCATAAATCAGTGAACTATATAAGGTTGCAGCCAGCAGTTTAAGAACGGATTAAATAATTTCAAATGGAAAAAAATATAATTCAATTCGATTATCAGAGGTCATTTTTAGTAAGATCAATGTGAATGGTCTTGAATTTCTTTCCCGATGTTGATAAAAACATTTAAACATGTATACTATAATTAATGGTTTAATGAATTGAACCATTGAACGGAGGATTAGACTTGCAAGACATGAGTAAAGAGCAAAAAGCACTCATCGAGAATTTTAAAGACTGCCAACCGCTGCTCACCGCCATTGGTGATGAAACGCGACAACTCATTATTGTAGCAATTATGGAAAGTGGGTGCTACCCCGGAATTAGGGTAGGGGACATTACCAAAAAAGTCAATCTGTCTAGACCGGCAGTATCCCATCATATAAAAATTTTGATGGATGCAAAAATTGTTAATGTTAATAAGCAGGGAACCATGAATTTCTATTATCTGGATCCGGGAAAAAGTAGGTTATTGGATTTAAAAACATTGGTGGAGCATATTGAACGATTAATGAATGTCCAATGCAAGTAAACTAGAATTACATATCAAGAATAAAAATAAAGGAGAATAAGATGATATTTTATTTTACAGGAACAGGTAACTCGTTGTATGCAGCAAAGAAGATTGGTGATGAGCTGGGAGAAAATCTCATTGACATAACGGCTGCCATGAAAGAGAAATCTTTTATTTACAGACTTTCAGGCAATGAAAAAATTGGTTTTGTTTTTCCGGTTTACTTTTATGGTGTGCCTTCAATTGTTGCAGATTTTATTGCACAACTTAAAATTGAACAAAATCTGGAAGAAGGGATAAAGCCTTATGTATTTGGCGTGTTGACTTGCGGCGGAGGGATGGGTGGAACAGCGAAAATGCTTGAAGAGCTGTTGGAAAAGCAGGAATTGCCATTGACTGCTGCGTTTGAACTCAAGATGGCCAGCAATTACATTATGATGTACCAGCCAACAGGTCCAGACCTACAGAAAAAGATACTGATCTCGACAGATAAAAAATTAACCGATATAATCACAGCCATTTCGAAAAATAAGCAGGATGATGGCAGCAAGCGAAAAAAAACATTTTTGACCAGAGTTGCCTATCCGCTATATGTGCATGGCCGAAAAACAAGGCTTTTTTATGCAGATAAAAGGTGTAACGGCTGCAAAAAATGCGAAATAATTTGTCCGGTTACTGTTATTAAAATGGAAGATAACAAACCGGTTTGGATCAAGAAGCAATGTACCCATTGTTCAGCCTGTATTAACCGTTGTCCTCGGGAAGCGATTCAGTATGGTAAGAAAACTTTAAAGTGGCGGCGATTTGAAAATCCGATCCTAAAATAATTAAGAATCCATAAATTATTCGTCTTCGTTCTTGACAGTTTGAGCCATACCAAATAAAATAAGAGATATAGAATAAAATGATATTTAATTAAGATGGATTCTATATTGAGATGTTTGTTTTTGACAAAAAAACAGAAAGTTCATAAGAGGAAGAAAAATGGAAGCTAATATAAGAGATCGAATCAAAAAACTGTTAGCCCTTGGCAAAAGTCCCAACCCCAATGAAGCAAATTATGCTATTTTAAAAGCAAAAAAGCTGATGGTTGAATTTAAACTGACGGAACGTGATTTATTAAGATATGATGAAAAACCCATTAAGGTTGATAGCAATATTTATTACACCACTCGCCGGGAGCATTGGATGACAGGCTTAGCTGATGTTATTTCAGAAAATAATTGTTGCGTTTTCTATATGATTACGCCACCCGGAACCCAACGGCACTACATTATTTTTCATGGCTATGAAGAAGATGCACTGATTTGCAGCAGTATCTTTGCCTATGCCGTCGATTGTGTCCGTTCCCAGCTAAAGGCAATAACAAAAGTGATGAAACTAGATGAAAAGCCAAATCGTATCATTAACGAAGCCTGCGAAACCTATGGAAAGGGTTTTTATGAGGGTTTAGATGATGCCTATACGGTACAAGAGGATGAACATCAGGAATGGGGACTGGTGATGACGGTGCCGCCCGAAGTCAAAGCGATTCTTGAACCGATGGAGCATGCCCAACATAAAGTGAAAAATCACGAAGAACACTATTCTTTTTATGCTCAAGGTTATCGCGAAGGAAAAGTGTTCACAGCCCAAGATAAATTAGAAGAAGTTAAAGAAGAGGTTGCAGAAGAGGTTACGGAAGAAGTTACAGAAGAAGTTACAGAAGAGGTTACAGAAGAGGTTACAGAAGAAGTTGTCTAATTATGTGTAAATTTTAGGAGCCAGTGGCATACAAAAAATATGCCACTGGTTTTTCTATTAAAACGTGATGTTTCATTAGGGTATGTTAAAATAGATAAAAAGAATGGAGCGTGGAGAAATGAAGGAACTGATACTGATAAGACATGGCAAGGCCGAGAAACGCGGTACTGTTTTTCCAGATCGGAACCGCAGGCTGGTATTAAAGGGGATCAATCAGCTAAATAAAGACATCCCTTTTCTTGGCAAATATCTCAAAAATAAACAAGCCGTTTATCTATGGTCAAGCGGCATTACTCGGGCAATCGAAACAGCGCGCATTATTAAAGACATCTGTAATATTGATAAAATTGAAACTTGCGAATTCATTGAAACGGGTGATTACGACGAGCTAACAGATAAACTGAGTAAAACCGAAGATAACTGCACAATCATCGTTGTTGGTCATGAACCAGATCTCTCAGAATGGACCTACCGCTTTTGCGAAAAAAATGTGATCATTAAAAAGGGTTGTGCCCTATTGATTGAGATTCATCAAGTAGATCAAGGCTCGGGAAAAATGCGATGGATTGCCGAGCCGGGAGAATATCAGGAAAAAATCGTTTAAACTGGTAAAGACTCAGAATCCATTTGTCTGAGTCTTTATTATTTTTTGCGATTAGAATACTATTTCAATTTTTCGACCATTTCCAATACTTCCCAAAGGGATTTTCCCGATTCCTGAGCGATTTTCTTAACATCCTCATATTCCGGGGTCGCCCGGGTAATGTTACCCTGTTGAGATATCTTGATGGTGACTTGACCGAGTGGGGTATCAATTTTTTTAAAATGTCGGTGCATGCAGGTTCGCTCGACCGGATATTTGCGAATGCCGATGGTTGAGGTTTCTTTTAGAATAATTTCTTCAATCAGCGGCAGACTGGCTTCGCTGCATAAAACCGTCAGGTGGATTCCGGGGCGGTTTTTCTTCATATATACCGGAGTGTAAAAGGCATCCAGAGCGCCGTTTTGCAGTAAAACTTCTAATACATAGCCGGCCATTTCGCCAGTCATATCATCAACATTGGTTTCCACAACCATAATCGTGTTCGATTCTGATTTTCGACCCTGAATAATGCGTAGGGCATTTAGCACACCAAAATCCTTGCCGCCAAAGCCGTATCCGGTTTTTTCCGGGATAAAACTTGGCGTAGTGGGAGAGTAGGTAGCCAGTTCGGCCAGAATGGCAACCCCGGTGGGGGTGGCTGATTCGCCATCTATCGCCTTGGAATACATTTCGAAATTAGACTGACAGAGGATTTCAGCGGTGGCTGGAGCAGGCACTGGTAGCAGCCCATGGGCACAGCGTACCCAGCCACTACCGACATTTATTTTGGAACCATAAACCAGATCCGGTTTTAGAGCGTGGTAACAAATGGCAGCACCGACGATATCAACAATTGAATCCAGAGCCCCGACCTCATGAAAATGAACCCGCTCAACTGGAACATTGTGAACCTTGCCTTCAGCCACCGCTACCCGCATAAAAATCGCCAGAGCGGTGGATTTCACCTCAACCGAAAGGGTTGAATTTTCGATGATTTCTTTGATATCGTTAAAGTGCCGATGATGATGCCGGTCAGCGTCCAGGATTACATGACAACGGGTACCGGAAATCCCTTTTTTCATGGTGGCTGCGGCTTCGACGCGAAAGCCGCTGAGATTTAGCTTCTTTAGTTCAGCGTTAAGGTAAGCAGGATCAATACCCAAGTCAATAAAGGCACCTAAAACCATATCCCCACTAATACCGGAAAAACAATCGAAAAACAAAACCTTCATGGACAATTCTCCTTCGTTGGGCCAGGCCCTGATGAAATTACGATTATGGTTATAATTTGATAATTCTCGAAGCCATACAGGCAGCGCCAAAACCATTGTCAATATTGACAACGCCGATGCCGCTGGCACAGGAGGTCAGCATACAAAGCAAAGCTGAGATACCACCAAAGTTAGCGCCGTAACCGATACTGGTGGGAACAGCGACAATCGGTTTATCAGTAAGACCGCCGACCACCGAAGCCAAGGCCCCTTCCATACCGGCCACTACAATAATTACCTTAGCCTGATTGATAGTATCGACGTTACCGAGGAGTCGATGGATACCGGCAACCCCGACATCGTAAAGCCGCTTGACCTGATTGCCCATAACCATGGCGGTAACAACGGCTTCTTCGGCAACTGGGATATCAGAGGTTCCGGCGGTGACGACGAGAATGTAGTCGTCGGTGGTTTTAAATTCTTCCCGCTTAACGACAACGGAACGCGCTTCTTCATAATAAATGGCATCAGGTGTTATGGATTTGATGGTGTCGTATACGTCCCGTTCAGCTCGCGAAGCGAGGATGTTGCCGGTCGATCGCGCCAGCATGTTTTCGACAATCCCCTTGATCTGATTCAGGGTTTTACCGGGACTGTAAATTACTTCAGGATAGCCGTTTCGCAGTTCCCGGTGATGATCTACCTTGGCATAAGATAGGTCTTCATAAGGCAGATTTTTTAGTAGTTCCAGTGCGGCTGGTACTTCGCATTGCTGGTTCTTGACATCTTCCAATAATTTTGTTAATTGATCTACATTCATAATTGTCTCCATGACTGCTGATGCGTCAGCGTATTAAAAAATCTCACTAAAGAGTCTCGATATAATCGGTCATTTCTTTTAGGGTCAGGTGGTTTCTGATCTGATCAGTGTTCATTTTAATGCCATAGGCTTTTTCCAGCTGGTGAATCAGGTCAATAAGACCAAGAGAGTCGCCACCAAGATCAAAGACAAAATGACTGTTTGGTCCAATCAGGGCAGATGAAATTTTTAGAATCTTCGCCCAGTATTCGGCCATCTCCTTATAGGTGCCATGCAAGGTTGACTCAGCGGTGCTGCTGCCTAAGGGGATAGCCAGATCATAATTATTATATTCACCGTTTTCCCAGGCAACAGTTAAGGCTAGTCGGTTAATTTTACCCGAGGTGGTTTTGGGAATTTCATCAATCATCACACCCCAGGTGATCGGAATCTGCCAGCTGGTCGAAATCGTTTGGCCGGCAAGGGTTAGGGTATGTGGGTCTTTGGAGTCACTAAAGAGAATCAGGCAGTTTTCCTGAGTGGTTCGATCTTTGCCCTGAATAACAATCAGGTTGGTATTTTCAGGCAATGCTTGTTTACCGGTTTTTTCTAAATCAGAGACCAGGTAATTTTCACCGTTGACGATAATAATATCTTTATAGCGACCAAAAATATTTAACCAACCGTTTCTAAAAAAACCCAGATCACCAGTGTTAAACCAACCATTCTCGTCTAGCCCGGTGGAAGCATTGCTGTCTTTTGAATAATAGCGCAGCATCACATTGGTGCCCCGAATATGGATCAGACCCAGATATTCCGGCTCCAGAATATTTCCGGCAAGATCTTTAATAACTACTTCGTTACATGCATCCAGAACACCTACTGACATCCGGCCGATGGTATCATCATCGGGGTCACAGAAGAACAGTTTTTCACCAATGGCAATGCCGTTACCCAGAAAGTAATCCATCCGGAAGGGCCAACCATAGGGGGTGTAGGCCACGCCCATGGTGGTTTCGCTGAGACCGTAGGCTGGTTTCAGGGTATCCCGGATCCAACCCATCGGTGCCGTCTGCGCTTCGAAGGAGGTTAAGGAAAGGGGGTTAACATCCTCGCCACCGCAAAAACAGATATAAACAGTTGATAAATCCACCGCTCGCTGCTGTTTAATGCCGACCTTAAGCAATAGTTCAATACCAAACAGGGCGGCTCCGGTGACGGTGGCGGAAAACTGCGAGAGCTTTTCCAGCCAGCGGTTGGGGTTTTGTACAAACTGTAGTGGGCTCATTATATATTGGGGAAAGTTGTTGACAATCGGAACCAAGTGATAGCCAACAAAACCAAAACAGTGGGATAGCGGCAGCCAGCTTAAATAGCGTTCCTGAACATTTTCGCGAACGATGATACTGCTGGCGATCCCCCCTTCAAACAGATTCCGGGTGGTGAGAACAGCACCTTTAGGATCTGATGAGGTGCCCGAGGTAAACTGAATCATTCCGGGATCACGATCATTAACTGTAGTAATGGTTCCCGGGGTGGATTCAGCCAAAGCCCGAACCATTAAGAGCTTGTTTTCAAAAATAGTGGTTACCCCTTCTAGATCACTGACTATGAAGGGGTTGTCCAGAGTGGCTAGCACACTGTGAAGATAAGCCCGGGATTTTTCATCCTGGCCAATGGGCAGAATAGCAGGAACCATTCCCCCCAGGATGGCGGCCCAAAAACAAGTGATCTGAGCCTGAATGCTTTTTAATTGAAAAACAAGAAGGGCTCCCTTTTTTAGCCCCTGGGACTGGTAACCGCCAAGGACTTTCATAGCATTTCCAAAAAGTGAGGCATAGCTTTCGGTTATTTCCTGGCCATTAGCCTCTAGATAGGAGATGGTGACAACACTGTTTCTCAGCTTGATAAATGAGTCTTGTATATTCATGGGAGTCTCCTCAATATTGTCAGTTTCTCTAAATCATGGTATAGCCGCCATCGATGGCAATGGTCTGACCGATGATGTAATCACTTCCGGGTGAACAGAGGAAGGAAATGACTCCAAAAAGGTCTTCTTCGGTGCCAAGTCGTCCGGCTGGGGTGTTTTTGGTATGTTCGGTGAGGGCGTATTTAGGGAAATTTGATTTAGCCATATCGGTTTCAATGACACCGGGGGCAATCGCATTAACCTGAATATTAAGACGAGCAGCTTCTCTTGCTAAGGCTTTGGTAAAAGCAATGACCCCGCCCTTAGCGGCAGAATAATGGGTGAAACCCAGTCCTCCAACCCGGCCGGCGATCGAAGCAACATTAATAATCTTGCCCCGTTTCTGCTGTTCAAGTACCTTATAAACCGCATGGGTAGCGATAAAGGTTCCGGTTAAATCGATATCAATCACTGCCTTCCAGTCTTCTAAGGTCATCGCACTAAAGGTTTTGACGGGGAAGATTCCAGCGTTGTTGATTAACACATCGATCTTACCATAGGTTTCCATAACAATATCAACCATTCTAATGGCATCTGCTTCGGAAGATATATCGCACTGGACAGCAATACATTTAGTGGGCAATTTTTCGGCCGCAGCTTTAGCTGTTTCAATATTACGGCCAATAATGACAATATTAGCGCCCTCATTGCTGAGATATTCAGCAAATGAGTAACCAATTCCCCGGGATGAGCCGGTGATAATAATAACTTTATCCTGATGAATACCGGCCATGCTTTTAACCCTCAATTTCGCCGATGATCTGGCCAACCAGAACCCGGTCATCTTCGGCAGCTAACATCGCGGTAAGAACCCCGTCGGCCGGTGATTCAATATAGATGGAAATCTTATCGGTGGCCGCTTCGGCGATGTTATCACCTTTTTTAATTGTGTCACCAACAGCAACAAGCCATTGTCTTAAATTTATTTCTTCAGCGCCTTCGGCAAATTCGGGAACTGCAATTTCAAATTTCATGTTTAATTCTCCTTAATCGTATTTATTTCATTACATAGTTCTGTGATCGTTCTTTTTATTGTTCGGGTACCAAACATTCCATCAAAGGCCAGGATAAACTGATCGCGAAGATCGGACAGGGTAACGGGAGAGCAGCCACAGGCTGCCATCGAGGTGACGCCCTTATCTTCAATGCCGCAAGGAATAATGGTTTTAAAATGCTCGAGGTTGGGGTTGACATTAATGGACATGCCATGGAGACTGACGCCGTGAGAAACGGCGATACCGAGAGCTGATATTTTCTTATCCTCACCGGTTCCCGGTTCCACAACCCAGACACCGCTTCGGCCTTTGACGCGGTTACCTTTCAAGCCATAGTAATCCAACACGTTGATGACAATTTGCTCCAGACAGCGCACATATTGGTGAGCACCTTTAGCATACTGATCAAAATGAAGTATCGGCGAAACGATGAATTGTCCGTTCCCATGATAGGAAATATCGCCACCCCGGCTGACCGATATTAGGGCGATACCCATCGCAGCCAGCTCTTCGGCAGGATAAAGCAGGTTCTTTTCATGGGTTCCCCGACCCAGCGTAATAATCGGATAATTCTCCTGAAAAAGGAGGGTGTCCGGCCAGAAACCGTCCACGCATTGCTGGTGGAGCTGCTCTTGAATGATAAAGGCATCTTCATAGGAAATTAGTCCCAGGTCAAACCAGGTGAGCTCTTTTTTCATGGTCTAATAATCCTCCAGGTGATACTGTTTCATTTTGCGGTATAGGGTACTGCGGGATATACCCAGGTACTCAGCTGCTTTCTTGCGTTCAGAGAAAAGCGTTAGGGCTTTTTTGATGGTGCTAAGCTCGATGTTCTTTAAATCAAGATTGGTTTGTTCAGTATTTTTTTCAATGGTTCTTGGCGGTGGCGGGGGTGATTCTCTAGGTGTCAGCTCAGCATTGAGATTGGGCAGAAAACTGGAAATAAAATAATCGTCAATGCGATTGGTTTCAGTGAAGTTTACTGCCTGTTCAATGGCGTTTTTAAACTGCCGCACATTTCCCGGCCACTCGTATTCCTGCATCGTCGCGATGGTGGAGGGATGAAGCGGTTCAATGTATTTGCCGCAGGCCTGGGTAATCTCATTGAGAAAGATTTCGGCTAAAATCGGGATATCTTTTTTTCGTTTCCGCAGTGGCGGAATATTAATTTGCAATACATTCAGCCGATAGTAAAGATCTTGTCGAAACCGCCCCTTTTTTACTTCTTCGGCAAGATTTTTATTGGTGGCAGCAATCACCCGCACATCAATGGGAATATCCTTGTCGCCGCCGATGCGCTGAATATAGCGCTCCTGCAAGACTCGTAGCATAATGGTCTGGGTGTTTAGTGGCATTTCTCCGATTTCATCGAGAAAAATGGTGCCACCTTTGGCTAGTTCAAATTTCCCGATTTTTCCATGTTTGCTGGCTCCCGTGAAAGAACCTTCTTCATAGCCAAAAAGGACACTCTCAATCAGATTTTCTGGAATGCCGGCACAGTTGATGGCAATAAATGGCTGATCGGATTGATAGGCGTTGTGAATGGCTTGAGCAAACATTTCTTTACCGGTTCCGCTTTCACCTTCTAACAGGACAGTTGCGCTGCCCTTGGCGGCAATCTGGGAAAGATGAACAGATCGCAGCAGCTCGGAGCTTTCGCCGACGATGTCATCAAAGGTAAAGCGAGTGCCTTTGCGTTTGGCCTTATCAGATACCAGGATTTTTCTATCCATATCAGTTAGCCTTGCAACAGCACCGACAACGGTGCCGTTTTCATGAAGAATCATCTTGCTGTTAACCAGACAGTTTATTTTTTTGCTTTTGGTTATAATATGCTTATCTTTTTCTTCGTAGGTTGGCGGGACATTGCCATGATCATCGAGGATGGTTTCGCCATCCATAATCTCCAGGATGTTTTTTCCGTAGGACTCAAAGGTAGTGGTCTTTAGAATTTTTGCGCCCTGAGAATTAATGCCGATAATTTTTCCCTTCACATCGACAGCAACCACCCCATCGGTCACAGAGTCGATGAGGGTACTCAGATAGTGGTTGGTTAAATCGACCTGGCGATTCGATTCAGCAATACAAAGCTGCCTTGAGATAGCTTTTGTTGTCGCAACAACCATTCCCAGGGTATGGGGATAAGCCATTTCTTTAGGTCCGGCCATGTCCATAATCCCCAGCAGTTGACCGTGGGCATCAAGAATCGGTGCGGCGGAACAGGTTAGCTCATGGTAGCATTCATAGTAGTGCTCGGCTCCGATCACCTGAATCGGTTGGAGCAGATCAATCGCTAAACCGGTCGCATTGGTACCGGCCATCTGTTCATTCCAGATACTACCGCGAACCAGATTTTTAGTGAAGGCTTCCTTCAAAATAGATTGATCACATATCAGTTCCAGGATAACCCCATTGGGATCGGTAAGGGTTGTCGAAAAACCGGATTCGTTGACAAATTCCTGCAGTTCCATCATAAATGGGATACTGACATCCAGGAGGAGCTTATTTTGTTCTAGACGTTTCCTGAAATTAGCTTCACTGACAGTTGGGGTTCGGTTCAAAGCGCGGGGATCCAGCCCAGCTTTTTGACAGCGCAGCCAGGAATCAATAATCGGTTTGCGAATATGATTGCCGATATTTCCCGAAAACACGAAATCGTCCCAGGTTCTTTTTATTTCATCAAAGTCAGCAGACATTTTCAAAGCGTTCACGCTCCGTTTTTTATTTTCAAGCGACATTCCAAGATAACAGTGGTGTCGTTAGTGCGATAAACAGTTTGCCAGGGGAACTAATCCCCTGGCTTGATTTATTAAGTAAGATGCTTTTTACTTAGGACATGGGTAGCTATAGCAGGCAGAAGCCAATTTTTGCAAGTCACCATTCAGTTGTGCAAAGATGTAAACGGGTGCACACCCAGGGTAATAGGTTACTGATCTAGCAATTGCGGCGCCTTCTTTGACCTTATCCACAGAGGGGAAAAGTTCCCAGCAATCACCACAGATAAAGACATCTTTATCGCGACATATTTCAGGTTCGAAATCTGGAACACCACCGGCAATAACAATAACTTCACCATTTTTTTCAAGGAAGGTTTTCATATCAATTCCGCTTAAGGCAAAGGAATCCAGAGCACCACGAACATTGACAAAACAGCCGGGACAGGTTTGTTGCATCATACAGGTTAAGCCAGCATACATTCCGATGGGATCGCCACCAGGTCGTTTAAAGTGTTTCATGACGGATTCAATCGAGTTACCGACAACATCAATTTTATCTAAATCGATTTCGCCCTGGCCTTCGGTTCCGGCACAGCGGATGGCAGGAATTTCCATCGGTTCAAAGCCCATGATCGAACAGGTGACTGAGTCAACAGCAACAGTATCGGTACCAGCGATCATCAAGTTCATTTCAATTGGAGAACCGGCATGAGGCCCTTGTCCTTCCATCCCAATAACGGAGTCAACAATGGTCAGGTCGGCATGACGGATCCTGTACATATCAGCCATTTTCTGACCCAGTTCAATCCGATGAGCCCCCTGCTGTTGATCATTAGGATGACAGTTAGGGATGATCCCATTCCAGTTTTTAAGACCTAAGGTTACCGTTCCGGCTAAATGCACCTTCATTTTGGGAAGGTTGATAACCACATCGGCATCCATAAAAGGTTTGAAAACAGTGGCATGTTTAAATAGTTTTGCCCCTTCAATATCGACGGGAACGACATCATGCTCGTCAAAATAGATGACTTCATCAGCACCGCCAAGTTTGGCTGCCTCTTCCATTTTTGAATCTTTAAAAGCGGGTTTAGCACGACCAACATGCATTCCCAGGGAGGGGTTATCACCAACGACTACTTTTCCGGCTTTGGAGTTTTTCTTAACATAAGAAACAACGGCTTCAATGGTTCGGGGATCGACAACCGCGTGACTTTCAGGGGGAGCCTGGAAAGCAAGGTTTGGTTTAATTAAAACGGTGTCACCTTCTTTAATGATGGTATCAAGGGAACCAATCGCCAGTTCAACTGCTTCGGCAACAGCGGCTTCAATTTTTCTAACATCCTCTTCAATGCGAATATATTTTCCGCCCATGAATGAGGCATTGCCTTCGGGTTGTGCAACCTTTACAACAGATACTTTTGTTTTACTCATGATAATCTCCTTTTGGTATAGTCACCATTTATTTGTCCGTAGACGGACGTATAATATATACCCGCAATAATCATGCCATAACAAAGAAGTTCTAAAAAAACCAGAAACCGTGATTCGCGATCGTTTATCAGTGTGTCATGTGTCATAATGAGACGCTTCAGTGTCTCATTATAGCACGTGACACACCAATTTAGCCTTAATTAAAACATCTCGGTCAAGCAAGAGTTTGAAAATAGCGGTATTCGAAGCGCATGTTTTTTGTTATAATCATATGAAACGAGGTATTATATAGAAAATAAGAATAAAATAACAATACGAAAGTCAAACGATTAGTTCATCGATACTTTCGTAATTTGAATTTAAAAAAGAAAGTGAGGATAAAATGCGTAAAGTTTTATTATTAAACGGCAGTCATAAAGCAGCTAAGAGTTATACCATGATCATTGCCGAGCAATTTGCATCGGGTCTGTTAGAATTCGACTCGGAGACAGAAATAGAAACTGTGGATTTAATCCGCAAGAATATTAATGCATGTACAGGATGCCATACCTGTTGGACTACTACCCCAGGGGAATGTGTTTTTCAGGATGACATGACGGAACTTTTCCATCAATATGAAGAGGCTGACATTGTCATCTGGGCTAGCCCGCTCTACCATTACGGTATTTCAAGCGCGATGAAAAAATTCATGGAGCGAACCCAACCGGCACTGCTGCCATTTATTGACAATGAAGGCGGCGGAACCTATGGCCATCCTTTCCGGAATCCTGAAAAAATGGAAGCGAAAAAGCACATATTGATCAGCACTTGTGGCTTTCCGTCGACAAAAAATAATTATGAGGGGGTCGAGGAACAGTTTAATAATCTTTTTGGCAAGGAAAAGTGGGAAAAAATAATCTGTGTCGAAGGTGAGCTGCTAGGAATTCAACAGCTGGATAACCTGACTGGTCCTTATCTGGATTTGGTTAAGATCGCCGGCAGGGAATACGGCGAAAATCTGAGCCTTTCCGAAAAAATCAAGGAAGGCCTCTCAAAACCTTTTGTTGAAACACCCACCTATCTCCAGACCACCAACCTGAGTTGGGGGGTCGATGATACCCGGATGAAGGATTCTGACGGCGGGCTGATTGCCTGGCATTATATGAAAGAAGTGCAGACCGCATTTAACCCCAAGGTACGACCAAAAATGAATGCCGTTCTCCAGATTGATTTCACCGATATCAAAGAGCGCTACCAATTTGTCATTAAAGACGAAACCTGTACCCTGCTGCGTAATGATTTTGCCAGAGAAACGACCGCAATCAGTATCAATCTGACTACCCTAGAGCGGATATTAGAAGGAAAAATTGATGCCGCCCAATCATTAATGGAAAAAAAGTATGCGGTTGTAGGCGATATGCGGGTCTTCAACGCATTTTTAGATGGTCTGTTCGGACCGGTTAATCTGAGCGCGGACAAGAAAAAAAGGCTTATCCCGATCAGTTTTAAAAATACGCCCTATTGGTTTTTTCTGGCTATGTGTCCCTGGGTTTTCTGTTTTCTTTTGGCAGATTACAGTCCCTTGATTGGGGTAGTGATTCCATTGATGATCAGTGGTGTATTATGTGGCATCAAGCGGGGCACTGATCTGGTTTATTTTGAACGCGCTACACTTTTGATTTTTTCGCTGATGGGTTTAACGGTGGTGACCTTTGGAGCGGACTATCAGGGAAATACCTTTGCTATTATCGGATACTTTGCCTTGGCGATAATCTGGGCAATCTCGACCCTAAAAACGATTCCGCTAACGGCCGACTATACCCATTACTTCAATGGTCGCAATGCCCTTAAAAATGTTTTGTTTTTAAGAACCAATCGGCTGCTATGTTATATCTGGTCGCTGGTTTTCCTGGCTCAGGCCGGCATTGCTTTATGGCTAAATACAACGGTACTGATTAATTTTGCGGCGATTATTCCGATCTTATTAAGCGTTCCAACCTTTGTGTTTTCACTCTGGTTTCTAAAATGGTATCCCAGCGATATGGCCAAACCGAAATAGGAAGGCAAGAGAATTTTGTCGTAACACCATCGATTTAAGAATAGGAGTTTAAATGCTAACACTGGATAAAATTTACCACGCATCATTTACCTTAAAAAAATATATTCGTCCCACCGATTTGATTCATGCCCCCAAAATATGTCCAGACAGTGATATCTATTTAAAAACCGAAAATTTACAGATTACCGGGTCTTTTAAGGTTCGGGGGGCCTGCTATAAGATCTCGCAACTCAGTGAAGCAGAGAAGGCCAAGGGTGTGATTGCCTGCTCAGCTGGTAATCACGCCCAGGGGGTGGCGATGGCGGCCGCTATTAACCATATCAAAGCCCTGATCTGTCTTCCTGACGGAGCCCCGATCTCCAAGGTTGAAGCAACTAAAGCCTATGGTGCCGAGGTCTGCCTGGTAGAAGGCGGCTATGATGAGGCCTATGCAAAAGCATTAGCGCTTCAGGCCGAGAAAGGTTACACCTTTATCCATCCCTTCGATGATGAGTTTGTCATTGCTGGCCAGGGTACCATTGGTCTGGAACTGCTAGAAAGTTTGCCAGATCTGGATGCAGTGATTGTTCCGATTGGTGGTGGCGGACTGATTTCTGGTATTGCCTACGTGCTCAAGTCCTTAAAACCTGAGGTGAAAGTTTACGGGGTTCAGGCCTACGGCGCCGCCAGCATGCTCCAGTCGATTAAAAATTGCAAAATCTGCCGACTACCGCAGGTATCAACCATTGCTGACGGGATCGCCGTAAAAGAACCGGGAGAGCTGACCTTCAGTCTGTGTAGTGATTTTGTGGATGAGATAGTTACAGTCACTGAAGACGAAATATCCACCGCCATCCTGACCCTGATCGAACAGCAAAAACTGATTGCCGAAGGAGCAGGGGCAGTAGCGGTGGCCGCTGCCATGTTTGGTAAGTTACCGATTAAAGGAAAAAAGACGGTTTGTATTGTGTCGGGAGGTAATATTGATGTGACAATTTTATCGCGGATTATTAAACGGGGTCTATTAACCTCCGGACGAACCTGTTCTTTTAATATCGAGTTGATTGATAAACCAGGGCAGTTAAAAAAGGTTTCACAGATCATTGCCGATCTCGGAGGAAATGTTATCTCAATTCATCATGAGAGAAGCAATGAAGGATCTGATATCAATGGCTGCTTCTTGCGCATTGAGTTAGAAACAAGAAATTATCAGCATATTGGCGAAATTCGCGAAGGACTGATCCAGGGCGGATTTCAATTACAGAATTAAAATAAAAAACGATGTGCTATTGTTGATTGTTTAAGGGAAAAACGGGTATCATTAAAACGATAAGTGATTAACATCTGTTTGTCGTCGGTGTGCTTTTTTATTCGCGGGAGATCCTTGAAAAAGAGCACACTGAGATGAATGAAGTCGTTACTCACTAATTAGGTTTGTGGCTTAGATTAGCGATTTCCAAACCGAGTACAGAGCATTTTTGCAATATTTATGGAGTTTATAACAGGAGGAGAAAAAATGTTAACCGATTTAAGCGAAGATTTAAAAAAAATATTTCTATTTGGTGTTGGAGCGGTGGCCGTAACCGCTGAGAAATCAAAGGTTCTGATTGATGAACTAGTCGAAAAAGGTGATCTGACTGTCCAGCAGGGGAAAATTCTCAATGAAGAATTAAAACACAATATTAAAGAAACCATTAAAGAGACGGTAACGGTTAATGTTGTCAAGTCAGAAACACCGCCTTCCGCTGACACGGTGGTAGAAGGTCTGGATAAGATGACACCTGAAGAGATAAAGAAAATCAAAGATAAGCTGGAAGCTATAACGGCAGCACAACAGATGGAGAAAGAGATTGTCGAGGTTTCTGATTTGGATGAAAATGTCAATGAAACGGAAATCGATGAACTTAAGTGATACGGGTGGTGTACGAGTTAAAGATTTAAGCAAAAGTCCAATGGAAACAAATGGGAAACGATTAAAAAAAATTGTTTCTATTCTAGTAAAACATGAAATTACCAAAGGGTTGACCCCAGAAAAGCTTCGACTTATCATTGAAGATCTGGGGCCAACCTTTATTAAAATCGGCCAGATTATGTCAATGCGCCGGGATATATTTCCCAGCGACTACTGTTTAGAACTGGAAAAACTGCGGTCTCAGGTAACACCGATGCCCTTTGATGAATTCATCCGAATTATTGAAGAAGAGTATCAGTGTTCGGTGGATGATGTGTTTAGCTGCATTAATCAAGATCCCTTGGGCTCAGCATCGATTGCGCAGGTTCATGCCGCCGATTTGCTCGATGGTGCTAAGGTCGTGATTAAGGTTCAGCGTCCGGGGATCTATAAGGTGATGGCTCAGGACGTGGTGCTATTAAATCGCGCCACCGGGATTCTCAATATCGCCAGCGGCATTGGTGACGTGGTCGATTTTAAAATGATCG
Source organism: uncultured Acetobacterium sp. (assembly GCF_927416815.1). NCBI lineage: Bacteria > Bacillati > Bacillota > Clostridia > Eubacteriales > Eubacteriaceae > Acetobacterium > uncultured Acetobacterium sp. The sequence goes on from NZ_CAKMJU010000031.1 coordinate 59,281, forward strand.
TTGATGAAATGTGGAGTACCGCTCAGCAGGAAATGGATTTCCTCTTCGAGGCTAAGAACGCCCAACTGTTTAAGGACCTCAATACCGAAATCAAATACATTGGCTGTCCTAAAATTTACAATCAGTTTACCACTTCAAAGGTTCTGGTCATGGAAGACATTGTTGGCATCGAAATTGATGAAACCAGAGAATTACAAGATGCTGGCTATGATCTGGAAGAAATTGGTGCCAAGCTGGCTGAAAATTATGTCAAACAGATCATTGATGATGGCTTTTTTCATGCTGATCCCCATCCGGGCAATATTTTTATCAGAAATGGCCAGATTGTTTGGATTGATTTAGGGATGATGGGAAAATTGTCTAAACGGGAGATGGGACTCTTAAGAAGAAGTGTTAAAGCAGTAGCCAGCCGCGATGTCGAAAGCCTGGAAGGGGCGATCCTGTCATTGGGGGTTCACAAAGGCCGGCGAATCAACCATTCGCTTTTATATGAAGCCATCGATCGGATGCTTGATGTTTATGGTACCGAAGAACTTAGTAATATTAATATGGGTCGATTCTTGGAAGAAATCTTGCGGATTGCCGCAGAAAACCATATCGGTATGCCCCGCGGCATTAGTATGCTTAGTCGTGGTATGATTACCATTGAAGGGGTGATTGCGCAAATATCTCCAGAGGCCAATTTTGTTAGAATTATGGCCAACCATATGGCCGGTCAGCAGATCGCAAATTTTGATCTGAATAGTTTTATGGAGACGAACAGACAAAAAATCCTAAGCTCGGGAGAAAAGGCAATTAGCGTACCGGGACAAGTCTCTGATTTTTTTAGTCTAACAAATAAGGGACAGTTGAAAGTGAATCTTGAAATTCTCGGATCAGATGAACCGCTAGCAGAAATTGACCAAATGGTCAACAAGATCGTGATCTGCATCATTCTGGCGGCGCTTTTAATTAGTTCCAGTTTTATTGCAACCACCAACATGACCCCCCAATTTATGGGAATTCCGGCACTAGGAGCATTGGGTTATTTCACAGCTATCATTTTAAGCTTGGCGTTGATGATTTCGATCCACCGAAAAAAGCGAAAACGCTGAGCAACGGCTATTTAAAAATTCGTTTTATGATAAATTAACAGATTCTTAATACAATCTTTCCAAACCGTTAACATAAGCTATGGCAGTGCATGTTAGACTTTAACAGCGACTAAGATAATCGGGAAACCGAGATCTTTAGCGCTGTTATTTTTTAGCTTTAATCGGATAGATTAGTAGCAGATGGGGAGATAAGTTGATGAAGTGGTTTTATAATTTTAAAATAGGAAGCAAGCTGATCTTGGGGTATCTAGTGATCGCCGTCATCGCTGCAGGCATCGGCATAATGGGGCTGGTTGGTATTCAGAAAATCAGTGAGCAGGATGTCTATCTTTACGAAAAAATGGCAAAACCGCTGGGTGAATTAATCTACATTGTCGACGCTTTTCAAGGAATTGTAGGAAATACTCAGGATCTGTTAGGCGCAAGCAGTTCCGCAGAAATTGACACCATCGAGCTTGAAATTTTCAAACGCAATTCGCGTTTTGATGGAAATCTGAAAACTTTTCAGACCAGTTTAAGCTCTCCCGAAGCAATTGAAATTGCAGACGAAACGTATCTGCTTAAAGATGAGTTTGATCGGATCGTAACCGAGGCCATCGATCTGCTCAGGCAAGGAAAGCAGGGAGATGCCTTGGTGCTGATTAACAGCGCTGACTTTGAAGAGATAAAAAGAAAAATAGAAGATAATTATCGAAAAATGATGGATATAAAGCTGGAAGCTGTTAAGGATACCGCCAAAAGTAATGTTATCATCGCCGAAGTAAACACCAGGAATACGATTGCCCTGCTGGTGGCTGGTGTGGTGATTTCCTTATTACTGGGACTATTTATTGCATCGACGATTACCAGACCGATTGCAAAAATCAGCGAAATGATCAAAGAAATGAGCCTCGGACATTTGGGGATGCGGCTAAACATGCAATGTCACGATGAAGTCGGTGTAATGGCTGCAGCGATGGATCATTTTGCTGACGACCTTCAGAATGTGGTTATCAAAACCATCCATCAGATTTCTGATGGCGATTTATCTGCCGAAATAGAGCCCAAGGATGAAGCGGACGAAATCATCCCGGCACTTAAACGGACAATAGAGACGGTGCGAGGTCTGATTGCTGAGTCAACCATGCTGTCTCAGGCAGCGGTTGAGGGAAAACTTCAAATTCGCGGTAACGCTGATGCCTTTAAAGGCGGGTTCCGGGAGATTCTGGTCGGTTTTAACGAGACCATGGATGCCCTGGTAACACCTTTGAACATGGCCGCCAGCTATGTCGAACAAATTGGCAACGGCGTCATTCCCGAGAAAATCAGTGAGAGCTATTATGGCGATTTTGATACCTTTAAAAACAGCATCAATGCCTGTATTGATGGTTTGGCAGCCCTGGAAGAAGGAAACAAAGTGTTGGGATTGATGAACAGCAACGACTTTTCTCAGGCTGTCGAGGGCAATTATCTGGGGATTTATGCAGAAATTGCAGAGTCGATTAATGGCATCCGGCGGCTTCTTTTGACCATTACAAGAATTGCCGGCAATATCAGAGAGGGGAATCTTTCTGATTTACCAAAGCTTAAACAGGAGGGCAAACGCAGCCAGAATGACCGACTGATGCCCACCCTGATAGAAATGATGGAAAATATTTTTATGCTGGTGGAAGAAACCGAAACCATGGCACAAACAGCCGTAGAAGGAAATCTCAGCTTTCGTGGCGATAGCAATAAGTTCTGTGGGGAATATGCCCAAGTTATTGAAGGCTTTAACCAGACCCTGGATGCAGTAATCGAACCAGTTAAAGAAGCATCGGATGTGTTGCGGGAATTAGCACAAGGAAACCTTCATACCATGGTGATGGGAGACTATCAAGGCGATCACGCAAGAATTAAGGACGATCTTAACGAAACGATTATGTCATTGGCAATTTATATTGGTGAAATTACAAGTACCCTAGAAGCAATGGGACGGGGAAATCTTAAACAGGAAATAGCAGCAGAGTTCAGAGGCGATTTTCTAGTAATTAAGAAGGCTCTAAACGCTATTAACAGCGGTCTTAGCACCACCCTTGCTGATATTGATAGTGTTTCGGCGCAGGTTGAAATGGGAGCGATGCAGATATCCGACAGCGGTCAGGCGTTAGCGCAGGGAACGACCGAGCAGGCCAGTTCGATTGAGGTTTTAACGACTTCGATTGAACAAGTCGCAGATGAAACGCGGCACAATGCTATAAGAGCGAATGAAGCCAATGAGCGGGCGATTGCGGTGCGAAAAAATGCAGAGGTCGGCAATCATCAAATGAAAAAAATGGTTGCAGCAATGGATGAAATATATGAGTCGTCCAACAATATTTCTAAAATTATTAAAGTAATTGATGATATTGCTTTTCAAACGAATATTTTGGCACTTAATGCCGCTGTTGAAGCAGCCCGAGCTGGTCAGCACGGCAGAGGATTTGCTGTGGTTGCCCAGGAAGTGAGAAACCTGGCAGTTCGCAGCAGTGATGCTGCTAAAGAGACAACCGGTCTCATAGAAGGTTCGATCGACAAGGTGGAAGTCGGTACTCGGGTAGCAGATGAAACCGCCAGCAGCCTGAAAGAAATTTCCAGGGAAATTGAAAAAGTGACCAGCTTAATTGGAAACATTGCTCAGGCATCCAATGATCAGGCCACAGAAATTGAACAGATTAATCAAGGGGTTGAACAGATATCGATGGTTGTCCAAACTAATTCTGCGACCGCAGAACAAAGCGCGGCAGCCAGTGAAGAACTTTCTGGACAGGCCCAGCTATTGAAACAGATGGTCGGAACCTTTGAAATTAAAGTGATCGGATAAGTAAAAGTTATCGATGCCATATAGATCAATTAATCTAGGTTGTGGTTTGACCTTTGTTATAAAAAAATAATATGAATTAAAAAATCCGCTTTTAAAGTGGATTTTTTAGATTATTAAATTAATTTAGATTATTAAATTAATTTAGATTAGAATGATTAGATCTGGGTAAATATGATAATAGCTATGAAAAGCTAATTCATGTAAATGAAGAAGGAGAAGAAGAAAATGAAAAGAAAAGTAATTTTAGGAATGATTATCGTTTTGGCAATATTGATTACAGGTTGTACTCAAGCCCCCGCAACCACCGATGATCAGGACACTGGGACAGAAACAAAAACAGAAGAAACAGCAGATGCCGTAACAACTGCCTCAATTGTTGATACTGAAGAAGCCTTTATTAAGGCAATTAGTAAAGATGGAACATGGCTCATTGCGACCCTTAATGATTTAAAAATCGATTCGGATCTGGTATTGGATGGCGACTTTGTTAATGGCAAGAAAGATGACGCCGGAAATGATATTGTCCAGCGGAAGATTGGCCTTTATACTCAAGATGAAGCCCGAAATGTTACCGCCAGATTTACATTGACAGCTCCAAAACTAACCATTAACAGTCCTAAAGCAAGCATTGAACACGGAACATTTGTCGGCGATTTGTATGTAAATGCTAGTGATTTTCAGCTTAAAGGTCAAAAAATTGAAGGGAATTTGTACTTTACAACTCCTGAAGCCCAGGCAACCTTCATGATGGACGAGACCAGTTCAGTAACCGGTGTTCAGGAATTAAAACAGTAATGTAATTGTTTGACATTTCACAATAAAAATTTTGAGAGCCTCTAAATTGAAGCGTGAAATACATCAATTTAGAGGCTATTTTTTAGAAAAATTACAAGATTATGACAACTATAATAGTTTGGAGAAGTAAATGGCAATAGCGAGTTAGTCCTAGCAAAAATTTGTAAGGGGGATGATTCTGAAACCTTAACACAAGTCAAAATTTGGAGGTGCATTATGGAAAAAAATATTATTATATTAGGTGCCGGATACTCGGGGATTCTAACGGCGAAGAAGCTTGCTAAACGTTTAAAAAATCATCAAGAGATTAAGATAACCTTAATCGATAAAAAAAGTTATCATACCATGCTGACTGAATTGCATGAGGTAGCTGCAAATCGCGTTGAAGAAGACAGTATCCGAATCAGCTTAAACCGCATTTTTGAAGGTCGAAACGTTGATGTGCAGATAGACACAATTACTGAGATCGATTATGAAAAACAACAATTAACTGGAAAAACAAAAAACTATCGCTACGATTACCTGGTATTGGCCTCTGGTTCACAACCGACTTTCTTTGGTATTGAAGGAGCACAAGAATTTGCCTACAAGCTTTGGTCTTATGAGGATGCGGTGAATTTAAAGGGACATATTTTTAAAATGTTCACGAAAGCGTTGCAGGAAACTGATCCGGCAAAAAAAGAAAAACTACTGAGCTTTTACGTTTTAGGGGCAGGATTTACCGGTGTCGAAATGGCTGGAGAACTTGCTGAATGGGTACCGATACTCTGCAAAGAATTTGAAATTGATCGCGAACTAGTTAAAATTTCACTTGTCGATATGCTAGACCGAGTGGTGCCTAATTTATCAGTTGAGCTTTCAGAAAAAGCCAAAAGACGACTAGAAAAAATGGGCGTCACCGTCATGTTAAATACGGCGATTACAAATATCGGTGAAGACTTCATTGGACTTAAACAAGGTGATCAGTATTTTGAATTACCGACAAACTGTGTTGTTTGGGCAGCAGGTATCGAAAGCTCAGATATAGCCAACAAGGCAGTACAGCTTAATCAGATCGGGCGGGGACGAATTAAGACCGATGAATTCCTGCGGGCAGAAGGAAGAAATGATGTTTTTATAGCCGGGGATAATATTTTCTTTATTCCCGAGGGGCAGACAACTCCAGTGCCTCAGATGGTTGAAAACTGCGAACAATCTGCAGATACAATTGCTCATAATTTATATACTGCAATTACTGAAACAGGGGAAATGGAGCGGTATGTGCCCAAGTTTCATGGGGTTATGGTAAGTATCGGTGGGCGTTATGGGATTTCTTATGTCGGAACCGAAAAAAAGAAATTTGCCCTCCCGTCCTTCTTTTCTCAGTTTGTGAAGCATTTTATAAATATTATTTATTTTATTCAAATTCTCGGCTGGAATAAGGTCTTTAGTTATATCCGTCACGAATTTTTTACCGTTAGAAATTGCCGAAGTTTTGTCGGAGGACATTTCTCAAACCGAACCCCCAGTTTTCTAATGGTGCCGTTGCGGATTTTCCTAGGCGGATTTTGGGTATACGAAGGGGTAAAAAAAGTGAATGAAGGGTGGCTCTACACACCAAAACTGACACCTTTTTTTCAAGGCGCAAATGACTTATATGATTATATAATAAACGCTGGCAGTGGTGAGGCCATATCATCAGCAACAGTGGTAGGTCAGGGAGCCGAAGTAGCCGGTAATTTGCTTACTAATTGGAATATCCTTGGTCTTTTTAGAATCATTTTAATTCAAACAACGGATATTGCTATTAAATTACAAGTTGGACTGATGGATTGGTTTACAAGCAGCGTAATTTTAAGTAGTGAAAGTTCAGAAGTGTTTTTTCAGTCTGTGATCGTCTATTCTGAAATACTTGTCGGAATCCTGCTGATTTTAGGACTGTTTACCACCATTTCGGCACTGTATTCAATCGTTCTCCAGGGAATGTTTGTCACAACAACAGGGCTTTATCTGAGCACATGGTGGATGATTTTTGCGGCAATAGCTGTTATTATTGGCGGAGGGAGAGTATTCGGCCTTGACTATTATGTAATGCCTTGGTTAAAAGAGCACTATAAGCATATTAAGCTTGTCCGGAAACTATATATTTATCATGATTAAGAATCAGTTAGCAGAAAAAACAACGTATCAATCTGCCATTGAGGCGGTCAGACTATTAATGAAAGAAACCCTGCTGGATACAGATGAATTAGTTTTAGAGATGATGCAACACCTGACAGCTGCAGATGGAAAAAATCTACGGGCAAGGCTGTTGCTAGTATCAGCACTGGATCATGAAGGATTTGTACCACGCGACGCCGTGATTGCTGGGGCAGCAGTGGAAATCCTTCATCTGGCCACATTAGTACATGATGATGTCATCGATGAGGCTGAAATACGACGGGGACATGCCAGTCTGCAAAAACGGTTTGGAAAAAAAGAAGCAGTAATTTGTGGTGATTACCTTTTTTGCATATCACTGGCTTTGGTAGCAGAAATTTCAATCCGTTATCCTGAAAAATTAAAAGAGTTTACCCAGGCAATGACAAAAATTTGCCTGGGTGAACTCCGCCAATTTAAGCATAATTCTGACACTGATCTGAGTGTCCTGAATTACTTAAGAATAATCGCCGGAAAAACCTCGGCACTTTTTTCTCTGGCTATGTATTCAGGTGCCATCATCAATCAGTGCAGTGATAAAGAAGCACGTTTTATGGCGAGAATTGGCTATAATATGGGAATGGCATTTCAGATCTTGGATGATTGTGCAGATTATCAATCAGATGTTGTGACAACTAAGAAATCGGTTAGGCATGATCTGGCCGAAGAAGTGGTAACCTTGCCGCTTATTTATGCCTTGCTGAAACAACCAGAACTGAAGCATCGGATTGGTCAGCAGCATTTATCACCGACTGAAATCAATGAAATCATTGCCGAGGTTGTTAAAGTCGGTGGGGTATCAATGGCTTACGATGTAGCAGAAAAATACTACCTGAAGACAAGAAAAATGATAAATGTCCTAGTCGATGAAAATAAAAAACTGCACTTGAATGAGATCCTCGACAGAATCTGGAAGGTTGGGAATTGAAGAATGCTTATACGATTTTTAAAATATGTCGAGATTCGCACAAAAATAGCCAGCGTGCTTCCTTTTCTGCTCGGTTTATCGTATGTTATCTATGCATATGGACGGCTTGATATTGTAAATACGCTGTTATTCTTTGCCTCAATGTTGTGCTTTGATATGGCAACAACGGCGTTAAATAATTACATTGATGTAAAAACGAATGGAAAAACACTTGAATTTTCGCAAAAAAATGCGAAACAGATCTTATTTGTGCTACTGATTCTGGCAAGTTTGTTGGGATTGGCGCTGGTATTTTTAACCGGGCTGATCGTATTATTTATCGGAGCACTTTGTTTTGGTGTTGGTATCTTTTATACCTTTGGTCCAGTTCCGATCTCGCGGTTACCCTTGGGAGAAATTTTTTCGGGTTTGTTTATGGGTCTATTGATCCCTTTTTTAGTTGTATACATTAATGCGCCAAATGATAGTCTGATATATTATGATTTTAGCAATTGGATACTCAAGCTATCTGTAAATACTTTGGAGTTATTGAAGTTGGGAGTAGTCACGATACCAGCTATAACAGGAATTGCAAATATCATGTTGGCAAATAATATTTGTGATCTTGAAGCGGATGTTAAAGTAAATCGTTTCACCCTGCCCTATTATACTGGTCTCAAAAAGGCTGTGAATATTTTTGCGGGGCTTTATTATTTAGGGTTCACTGCAATTATTATTATGGTTTTGTTTAAAATTGTACCGATTTTCGGATTAATTGTTCTATTGGGTATAATTCCCGTTCAAAAAAATATTTCACTTTTTAGAAAACAGCAGTCCAAATTAATAACCTTTCCACTGAGTGTCCAAAACCTGGTGTTCATGATAATACCATTGATCATAAGTCTGGCAGTCGGAGCAATTATTAAATAAACGAGTTATCAAGAAAAAACAGAATCGATTCGATTCTGTTTTTTTCTTGACAATAAACAAGTAATGTATTATTGTATTAAGAAGATAATACAATAATACAAAGGAGACAGCCATGAAATGGATCATCGATTCCGATCGTCCCATCTATAAACAGTTGGTGGAACAAATAGAGATGAGAATTATCTCCGGTGCTTATGCCCCGGGAGACAAACTAGAATCAGTGCGAGAAATGGCAATGGATGCTGGTGTAAACCCCAATACCATGCAGAAAGCATTAGCAGAACTGGAAAGAATGGAACTCGTTTTTGCACAAAGAACCAGCGGCAGATTTATTACGGAGGATTTGAAAGTGATAGAAGAAGCGAAAAAAAACTTAGCAGTTCAGGAAATAAGCGCATTTCTTGAAAAAATGAAAAAATTGGGTATGAGCCGACATGAAATATTGGTTTTGATGGAAATGGTGGCGGAAGGGGAAAAAGAAGATGACCATATTAAGCACTAAAAATCTGACTAAAATATATGGTAAAAAAACAGCCCTGTCGCAAATTAATATGGTGGTTCCCCGGGGACGGATTATCGGTTTGCTAGGTCCAAATGGTAGCGGAAAAAGTACCTTTATTAAGCTGGCAGCCGGTTTGCTGGTGCCCTCATCGGGTGAACTTTTAATTGATGGGCAGCCCCCCGGAGTTTTGACCAAATCAAAGATTTCCTATCTGTCTGAGCGGTCTTATCTCAGTGATTGGATGCGAGTTCGCGAGATCATCGCTTTTTTTGAAGATTTCTACGCCGATTTTAATCGTATCAAGGCCGAAAACATGCTGAAGGATCTGGATATTAACCCCGACGATCGGCTTAAAACAATGTCCAAGGGAACCAAAGAGAAGGTTCAGCTGATTCTGGTGATGAGCCGGCAAGCCGAGCTCTATTTATTGGATGAGCCAATCGGTGGAGTAGATCCGGCGGCTCGCGACTATATCTTAAATACCATCATCACCAATTATAAAGAAGAGGCATCGGTGATTATTTCCACCCATCTGATTGCTGATATTGAACAGATTCTCGATGATATTCTATTTATTAATCAGGGTGAACTGGTGCTCACGTCTAGTGTCGATGAAATACGGGAAACCCATAACAAATCGGTCGATGGATTATTTAGGGAGGTTTTTAAATGCTAGCAAAACTTATCAAACATGAAACCAAAGCAACCAGTCGGATTTTTATGCCGCTCTATGGCGCCCTGCTGATTTTAACAGTATTCACCAAACTGGTGATGGCCACTTTTGCCCCGGATTTCTTTTCAGAGGCTGCCGTTAATAACCCGGTGGCAGAAGTGATTTTAGGAGTCAGCTTTACCTTATACTTTATACTGATTGTCGGCATTTGTGTGATGACGCTGGGCATAATTATTCAGCGTTTTTACAAGAATTTATTTACTGATGAAGGTTATCTGATGTTTTCGCTGCCGGTCAAAACCTGGGAACTGGTTTTATCGAAGCTTCTGGTGGGATTGCTCTGGTCAGCAGTTTGTACGGTGATGATCTTCTTGACCTTTGTTATTTTCTCACTAGGAATTGTTTCGATGATGGAAATTACTCAGGCCATTCAGAGCGGCTACGATGAGATTTTTATCAAGACAGGGCTAAATCTCAATCTTTTTATGGTAGAATTAATCGTGTTTTTTATTTTTGAAACAATTTCTTCGATACTGATGATTTATGTTGCCATTGCGATCGGACAATTATTCAGTCAGCACCGGATTGTCGCCGCCTTTGGTGCCTATATTGTCATCACGATTGCACTTCAGATTTTGCTGTCGATTATTATGGCGGTCTCTACCATTGGGAATCTGGAGAATCTCATTTTAAACAGCAGTAACGCATTGACAACCATTCATTGGTTAATTAATGGGACTACCGTGTTTAATGTGGTATTGTGTATTGGCTTCTATTTCGTGACTCAATACATCATGAAAAATCGTCTAAATCTGGAGTGATTTGTGTTATAATAATCAGCAATTGAATGGTTGGAATTAGCGAACATAAAGAAAGAGGGGGATCTGTATTTTTATTCAAGTCAGAGAATTGTATAAAGATTTTAAGTTGGGGAAAGAAGACATTCATATCCTCAAGGGAATTAATCTTGACATTGAACGAGGGGAAATGGTGGCCCTGCTTGGTCCTTCGGGATCTGGCAAATCCACCTTTTTGAACGTTTTGGGGGGATTGGTTCCGCCGACCTCAGGAGATATCCTGATCCGCGATTACCAAATCAGCCAGATGACTGAAAATGAGCTTTGTCTCTTTAGACGCGAGCATCTGGGTTTTATTTTTCAGTCCTATAATTTGATCTCGACCATGACAGCTATCGAAAACGTAGCTTTGGCTTTGACCTTTGCCGGTGTCAAAAAAGAGATCCGGCAGCGCCGGGCAAAAGAAGCACTAGAAATAGTGGGGCTGGTCGATCGGATGAATCATAAACCCAGCGAACTGTCTGGGGGACAGCAGCAGCGGGTCAGTATTGCTCGGGCACTGGTTAATCATCCGGAGATTATTTTGGCTGATGAACCCACTGGTAACCTGGATTCAAAAACCAGTGCTGACATTATGGAAATGATTAACCGACTTAATCGGGAAGAAAAACAGACCTTTGTTATTGTCACTCATGATCCCGACACGACGAAGTACTGCACCAAAGTTATTCATATGCGGGATGGCCTGATTGAATCCGAAGTTAATCAATAAGTAGTGATCATCATAAAAATTAAGAAATGGAGAAATTATGAAGGATGAATCGAAAAACAGGGTTAAGATAGCGTGTTCTGCACTGCTCTTGTCCTTGCTGTTATTATTTTGTTTTACACCGGCTGCAATGGCAGCTCCGGAGCAGCCACTGCTCCAGATTAGCGCCGTGACCTTTGACCCGGCCACGGTTTCACCGGGAAAGCCATTTAAAATGAAGGTTACCCTGACCAATCACGGCGAGTACCACGCCTACAATGTGACGCTTGATGTATTATCACAAGCCGGTGCTAATGATCTGGGGGTTTTCTCAATGGTCGGAACCGGCAGTCATTTTTATGTTGAAAGAATAAAATCGGGAGAGAGCGCCACCATTGAATTACCGATGGTTTCTTCTCCCAATACTGAAGCGAAGAACTATAATCTGAATCTGCAGCTCAATTGTGAAGACAGTGACAGCGATATCTATAATTTTACCGCTACTGTTGGGATTGTAATCAATGAAAGTGAATCCATGTCGATCATTGCCCCAGAACGGTATATATTGACTAAAAATGATAAGGGTCTGACACCGATTAGTTTTGAAATTGCCAACTTTGGCTCAAACCCGGTGCGGGGAGTTCAGGTAAGTGTTTCAGGAGCAGGTCTCGACTTTGCCAATACTTATCAGTATTATGGCACCTTTGAAAAAGAAGACAGCGACGATTTTACTACCGATGTAACAACGGCTGAAACAGGGGAGTTTCCTGGCGTCATTACCTTGAAATTCATGGATAGTTTTAATAATGAACGAACCATCGAAAAAGCCATCATTATCGTAGCTGAAGAAACGTCAACCCAGGCGGCTGATACCGGGGAAGAAAACTTTTTTCAAAAATTTCTCAGGGTAGTTTTCGGCATTGGCGCTTAGCGGGGTGAGGCTGTGAATAAGCAAGAACTCCTGCGTCTATCCTGGGAGAATCTCTGGCGGATGAAGTTTCGTACCATTCTTACGATCATCGGAGTGGTAATTGGCACATCTTCGATCATTGTAATGGTCTCCATCGGTACTGGTGCCCAGAAAAGCATCACCGATGAACTTTCTGGGATCGGTTCGATCACAACGCTGCAGGTTTATCAGGATCTTTCCTCAATGGGAGTAACTTCGATGGGTGGGGGTAAAACTGGTGATAAACCGATTCTTAATGATGATGCCATCAAAGATATGAAAAAAATTGATGGCGTGGTGACGGTGACACCAGTAGTCAATCTCAGTGGTGCTGAAATTGAAGTCAAGCGGGAACAGTATGGGGTCTCCTTGATGGGGGTAGATTACAGTGTTTTAAAAGATATGCGCTACGAAACCACTAGCGGAAAAAAACCGGGTTCAAATGATCAAAACAGTGTTATTTTAGGAAAAGATGTACTAACTAGCTTCACCTATAGCGGGGCTTCAACACAGTCCCAACAAAGTGAGGTAAAGCCCGAAGATCTGATTGGTCAGAATGTTAATCTGATTATTCGGCGCACCAATGAAAATGGCGAAGAGGAGACAAAAACTCAGAAACTGAAAGTTACTGGGGTGCTGGAAGCCACTGGCGGCAACGAGGACTATGCTATCATTGCCGACTATCAACTGGTAACCGAACTTAACGAATGGCAAACCGGGAGAAAGGTTAATGTAAAAAAGCAGGGCTATTCCCAGGCGCTGGTGACGGTGGAGGATTCCTCAGTGGTTAATGAGGTTACAAGTGAAATTGAAGCGATCCCGTTTACGGTATTTTCGATGCAACAGATTCTTGATTCGATGGGCTCGGTGTTCCAGATGTTGCAAATTCTTTTAGGTGGTATCGGTGGGGTCGCGCTTTTGGTTGCCTGCATTGGGATTATCAATACCATGACCATGTCGATTTATGAACGGACTAAGGAAATTGGCATCATGAAGGTGATTGGGGCGTCCATTTCGGATATTCGCAATATGTTTATTGCCGAATCAACGATGATTGGGTTGATTGGGGGGCTGGTCGGGATTGTGATCAGTTTGCTGCTTTCAGTGCTGATTAATCTGATTGCCGGATTGTTTATCGGCGGCGAAGGTGGGGTCACGATCTCATTCATTACACCGGGATTGGTGATCTTTGCGCTGGTCTTCTCAGCGCTGGTGGGACTATTGTCCGGGGTGCGACCGGCCATCAAGGCGGCCAATCTCAGCTCACTCGATGCGATCCGCAGTGAATAATTATTAATAAATCCAGATAGCGATAAATAAGCAAAAAAGTATAATTAACTGCGGGAGCAGTACAAAATGGGTAGAGATATTTGCCAGTTACAGTAGAAAAAACTTAGAAAGAGAAGGACTAACTATGAACTATTTAAATCTATTGATAAATCCTGTAAAGTTTTTCAAACAGGTTTCTGAAAAAGAGAAGCTGTCGTTATTGATTCCAATTATGATCATCATCATCATCGGGGGTTTAACAGGTGTGATTGCTGGTAATGTGGTGGGAGGGATGGATCTTCCTGCTGATCAGATGGGGATGATTAAGACCATCTCCATTGTTACCGGGATTTTCTCCGCAATCATCAGTTTGGCCATTGCGATGGTGGTTAAGGCCGCCATCTTTAATCTGGTATTAAAGAAAATGAGTGGCGAAGGCTCTTTTAAAAGCGCTGTTTATGTGGTGGGACTGAGTTATTTTCCTAAGATTTTCCAGAGCATTCTCAATATATTTTTTCAAAAACCGATCGATATGACCAAGGTTTATGAAATGGATTGGGTCGCTTTTCTAGGCGGGATTTTCAGTGTCTTTAACATCTGGCAGATTATCCTGACCATTATTGGTCTGGCTCTTGTTTACGGCGTCAGCTATAAAAAAACGGCCATTCCGGTGTTGGGCTTGGAAGTGGTAGCCGCCGGACTAGGCTTAGGAATTTCGCTGATCAGCCTTAATTCGATGGCCGGATTATCGACCACGACGATCAGCTAGAAAAACAGGAGGAAATCGGATGGGAATCGGCATCGATTTAGGTGGCACCGCTATCAAAGGTGGGATCGTTGATTATCAGGGAACCATTCAAAAAGAACGGATGGTAAAAACTCAAAGCCAATTGGGTTATGCCCAGGTATTAAACGATCTGGTGGTATTAATTAAAGAACTGCATCAGCTCACCCCTGAAGAAACCGGAGTAGGTATCGGTATTCCAGGAATCCTGTCAGCGGATGGTGCAACCGTAGTTTCCTGTCCCAATCTCAACTGGAAAAACCGGCCATTAAAGCAGGATCTCGAAAGCTGTCTGTCGCTTGAAGTGCTGCTGGTCAATGACGCTACCGCCGCCTGTATTGCTGAAGCGGCATTTGGGAGCACCCGGGATAAAAAAAATTCTGTGATTCTGACCCTAGGTACTGGAGTTGGTGGTGGCGTAATCATCAATGAGCATGTTATCTTCGGCGCTCACGGGGTAGCGTCAGAAGTTGGCCATATGATTATGGAAGAGAATTTCTATGATTGCAATTGCGGAAAAAACGGCTGCTTGGAGACCTTTGCGTCGGCCACGGCGCTAATTCGTTATTGTCAGAAACAATTGGATGAGGGCACTGAATCGGTTTTAAGAACAATCAAAAATTTTGATGCCAGGGATATTTTCGAGTTTGCCAAAGCCGGGGATGTATTGGCCTTAGCTGCAGTTAACCGCCTGACCCGATATCTGGGCTGGGCAATTGCCAATATCAGTGATCTGATTGATCCGGAGGTCTTTACCATCGGCGGTGGGTTGTCTGGCGCCGGGGAATTTTTGCTGGAAAAGATCATCGCTGAGACGAGAAGTCGTCTAACCTATCCTCAATATGCAATGCCAGAAATTGTTCTGGCCACTTTTGGAAACGAAGCCGGCATGATTGGCGCCGCTAATCTCAGCCGTTTTATTTAAAGAGACTCGATTTTTGGCGAATGAAAGCATCAAAAAATTGAATAATGAAAAAAAACATTGATTTAATACTTAGAACGATTATAATAGAGATATGTCATACTAAAATAAAGGAGAATTTCAATGCAAAAATATGAATGTGATGTCTGTGGTTATATCTATGACCCAGCAGTAGGGGATCCAGACAACGGGGTAGCAGCAGGAACGGCTTTTGCAGATGTTCCGGAAGATTGGGTATGTCCAGAATGTGGCGTTGATAAAAGTTCGTTTTCAGAAGTTTAAAAACAATCAAGAATAATTTAATCAAAAAAGCAGTCAGAGCCGGCCTAGTAGCCGGCTTTTGTTTGCTCTAAATTGACAAAAAACCGATAATCCAAATAAAAAAAATCGGCATAAAAACCGCTGGCAGTAGATTACCGACCTTGAGCTCTTTTATTTTTAGCATATTTATGCCTATTGCCATAATCAGAACGCCACCGACAGCGTTCATTTCGGTGATCATTTCAGGCAAAAGCAGGGTTCTGACTGAGCCAGCTAAAAGCGAAATACTGCCCTGATAGAGGAGCACTGGAATAGCCGAAAAGACAACACCGATTCCCAATGTGGAGGAGAGAATCATTGAAAAAATACCATCCAAAAGAGATTTGCTTAAAAGAATACTAAAGCTCCCGGTTAACCCGTTCTCCAGAGCGCCCATAATAGCCATCGAGCCGGTACAAAAAAGCAGGGAAGAGCTGACAAAGCCTTGGGAGATATTATTGTTACTGCCTTTCATCTTGGCTTCCAGGCGATCACCAATTCGTTGCAGCTGTTTTTCAATATTAATCAGCTCGCCCAGGATTCCACCAAACAATAAGCTCAGCAGCATCAGCATGATGTTTTCAGTTTCGATGGTCATAGTAATACCAATCACAACGACACCGAGCCCCAGCCCCTGGGTGATCGTTTCACAGAGGCGTTGGGGCAATGCCCGTTTAAATAAAAGACCGATAAAGCCGCAAATTACAATGGCTGCAGCATTGATTAGGGTACCTAACAAAGATTTTTCCTCCTGATCTAATAACTTTAACCATTGTAACATAAAACCGGAATCGCTGAAATCATAACTATTCATCTCGGTTGATTTATTCAAAAAAAATCAAAGTTTCGATGAGTTTTAACATAAATATTTTTCGAATTGTGATAAAATAGAGAGAAGGATGTGAGGTGACGTTTATGATCAAGCGATTTTCAGTAATATATATTGGCTCAATTCGGTGTGAACTGATCGTCGGACAACGGGGGAAAGGTTGCATTAAAATATTAGATCGCGCTTTTTTCCCGATTAGTTTTGGCAGTCAGAGTTTTACTAAAGGTGAGATTTCATTTAAGTCGGTTTATGCGCTGTGCCAAACGATCAACGCCTATATCGAAATGTCTGAAACTTACGGGGTTGAATCAATAAAAGTATTTGGAACAACGGCTCTCCGGGAAGCTCGAAATCGACTCTATATTCTTGAACAGATAAAAATTAATACCGGCGGCTATGAGGTAGAAATTCTTGATCGGGAAGAAGAAACGCATCTTATTTACCGTCATATGGTATTAAAATGCGACCCCGAATTTGATATTATCAGTGGAACAAAAACCGACCAGATGTTGGCTTCTATTTCAAGCGGTAATGTTTCGGTGGCCTTGTTAAAAAATGGCATCATCGACTATCACCAGACAGCTCAATTGGGTTATCTTAAAATGAAGGAAGTCCTCAAATCGATCGAAGAAAATTCGGATCGTTTCGAAACCCTGTTGATGGAATATATTTCGATCAACACTCAGGATATCGTCGAAAATATCAGAAAGCGTCACATTAAAAGACTCTTTGTATCATCCCATGAGGTCGATGTGATCGCTCAGTTATGTGGCTATACAGCGCGGCAGGATTATTATGTCATCAATGCTGAGGACTTTGACAAGTTATGTAAAACAGCAGGTGATCTGACGGTAAATCAACTATTAAAAAAGTACCCGCTATTGAATCAAAATGAGGCTGAAACGTTAAATCATACCCTGATGTTATATTTAAAGCTGCTGGCCGAAACAGGGGTTGATACTTTTATCCTGATTCCGATGATCATCGGGGATGCTTATTTAGATTTTGAATTTCAAATCACAAAAAGACAGCAACTGACCGAATGGATTGAAGCGGGCAGTTATCTGTCTGCAAAAACGATCGGTAAAAAATATCACACTAGCCACAAGCATTCAGAGTTTGTCGAAAAAATCAGTTTGAAGATTTTTGACTCCTTGAAAAAATACCACCAGCTGGGAAAAAGGGAGCGTCAGCTTTTATCGATGCTCTGCTACCTGATGGAAGTGGGCAGCTTCATTGATCATAAAAATTTCTGGGTTCAGAGTCGTTATATTATTGAAACCACCGATATTATTGGCGTTTCTCAAGATGAGAAAGCTGTGATGGGAAAGGTGGCAGAGGCTGTTAAAACAAACTTTATCAAGGGCGAAGAAAAAATCCATTCAAGTGATGAAGAAGAGCAGTTGCTGGTTGCCAAGCTGGCGGCTATTCTTAAGCTGGCGATTGCCCTGGATAAAAGTTATCAGCAGAAAATTCAGAACATTTACTGTCACGTCAGAGATGAAAAATTGGTGATCAGCTTGACCACCGGGAAAAACTTTCAATTGGAAGAGTATTTTTTTAATGCAAGCCGGACAACTATGGAAAATGTCTATGGCATCAAACCAATACTGAAGATTAAGAGGGTTGAATCATGAAAAATAATTTGTTTATTAATCGCGAAATCAGTTGGCTGGATTTCAATTATCGCGTTCTCGATGAGGCATATGATAAATGTAATCTGATTATCGATCGACTTAAATTTTTAGCCATTACAGCATCAAATCTGGATGAATTTTTTATGGTTCGGGTAGCTGGTATTATGGATCAGATTAATGTTGGTTATAATAAAAAATCGGTCGATGGACTAACCCCGATCGAACAATTATCGATACTTAATAATATGACCCAGGAAATGATGGCCAGACAATATACCTGTTTATCTAAATCGATCATACCGGAGCTAAATCAGAATAACATCTTTTTTTTAAGTTATGATGAGCTGGATGATGAAAGCAGAGATTTTGCACTCCACTATTTCAGGCATGAATGTTACCCGGTTTTGACCCCTCAGGCGATTGATAACAGCCGCCCCTTTCCATTGGTGAAAAATAACCAGGTTTACCTTTGCGTGATGCTGCATGATACCGAAGCTAAGGTAAAGGATGATAAGGATTTTATGGCTATCCTCGAAATTCCCAAGGTATTGGATCGGATTATTGCACTACCAAGAGCGACAGACTCCAAGGCGCTTAATTATATTTTTGTCGAGGATCTAATCAGTCCCTTTGTTAATGAGCTTTTTACCGGTTACGATGTCAAACAGGTTAACGCCTTTCGAATTACCCGTAATGGTGATCTGGCCATTGACGAGGATGAAGCGGAAGATCTGCTGATTGAAATTGAGAAATCGATTGAGCAGCGCAAGTGGGGTGCCAGCATTAAGTTAGAAGTCACCCGAGACATGAGTAAAAAAATGAAAAAATGGCTGATGCATGAATTAGAAATTGTAGAAAGTGAATTGTATGAGCTTAAGGGTAATTTAGATCTGAACTGTTTTATGAAATTTCACAGCCGCAGTGAATTTGACGAACTCAGAGAACCACGTTACACCCCTGTGATCTCTAATGAGTTTTATGAGGCGGCGGATATCTTTGAGGTAATACGAGAAAAAGACCGACTGCTCCACCACCCTTACCAGTCTTTTCAAACAGTTGTCGACTTTGTCAAGGCGGCATCAACAGATCCGGATGTGCTGGCAATCAAACAAACGCTTTACCGGGTCAGTGGGGACTCCCCAATTATCGAAGCTTTGATCGAGGCTGCTCAGAATGGTAAACAGATAACTGTACTGGTAGAACTCAAGGCGCGGTTTGATGAAGCCAACAATATTGTGTGGGCAAAAAAACTGGAACGCGCTGGGTGCCATGTAATATATGGGCTGGTGGGCCTTAAAATTCACTGTAAAATGATTCTGGTAGTAAGAAAAGAGTCTGACGGTATCAAGCGGTATGTGCATCTGGGAACAGGCAACTACAATGATGTTACGGCTGGTCTGTATACCGATATGGGAATGTTCACCGCAAAAGAAAGCTATGGATCGGATGTTTCGACCCTGTTTAACCTGCTTTCTGGCTACAGCCATTATAGCCTGTGGAAAAAGATCGAAGTGGCACCAAAAACAATGCGAAGTGCCTTTTATATTGCTATTGACCGGGAAATCGAAAATATCAGAATTGGTGAGAAAGGAAAGATTATTGCAAAAATGAATTCGCTGGTGGATGAAGGTATTATTAACAGACTCTACGAAGCATCCCAGGCTGGGGTTGAGATTCAACTGATTGTCCGGGGGATGTGCTCGCTCATACCTGGGTTACCAGGAATTAGTGAAAATATAACTGTTCACAGCATTGTTGGGACATTTTTGGAACACAGCCGGATTTATTATTTTTATAACCAGGGCAAGGAAGATGTTTTTCTTTCCAGCGCTGACTGGATGGAAAGAAACCTGAACCGGCGGATTGAAACCCTTTTTCCAGTTGAGGAAGAAAGTCTGAAGGAGAAGCTTAAACAAATTTTAGAGGTGACCTTGAAGGATACAATTAAGACCCGTTTAATGACTGAATCAGGGGAATACGTACGGATTGACAAACGTGGAAAAGAATTGCTTTCCTGTCAGGATTATTTCTGTGAAGAAGCAGAAAAAGAATTTGAACTGGCTAAGAATAAAGTGGTTTTAATACAGAATATTGAGGGAGAATAAACGTGGAAAGACGAAATATCGGTGTAATTGACATTGGCTCAAATAGCGTCCATCTGGTGATTGGCGAGTACTATAATAATGAATACTTTCAGATCATTGACGATGTGAAGGTTAATGTCCGCTTAAATGACAGACTGGCGGAAACAGGTAAACTTCAGCAGGAACGGATGGATTTTGGGATCCAAACCCTGTCGATGTTTGTTAGTATGTGCGACGCCTACGGCATCCAAAAGGTCATTGCTGTGGCAACGGCAGCGATCCGAAAAGCATCTAACGGAGCAGCATATGTAGCCCGCATTAAAACTGAAGTTGGTCTGGATGTAACGATCATTACCGGGGAAGTAGAGGCTGCTATGGACTACCTCGGTGCCATCAATACCTTGGACATCAAGGATGCTCTACTAATGGATATTGGTGGTGGAAGTACCGAATTTGTTCTTATAAAAGACCGAAAAAAAGTCGATGCCATCAGTCTGCCCTTTGGATCGATTGATTTGGCTGAAAAATTCGATCTGATGGATGAGGTGACTGATAAAAAGCTAAAGACACTGGATCATTTTTTGAAAGATGCATTTGGTGAGATGCCCTTGCTTGAGAAGGCGAGCGGTTTGCCAGTAATCGGAGTGGGCGGAACGATTCGAAATGTCGGTCGGATTCATCGCAGCTTTATTGATTACCCATTAGAAATTGCCCATAATTATCGGATGAAATCAAACGATGTGAAACGTATCTGTGAAATGGCTGCCAGCATGAATTTAGCAGAGCGGTCAAATCTAAAAGGTTTGTCAAAAGGTCGGATCGACATTTTTGTGGGCTCCAGCCATGCCCTCGAGCGGGTTATGAAGCACATCGGTTCACCCGAATTGATAATCAGTAACGCTGGTTTGCGGGATGGTATTATTTATGATTACTTCGGTTATAATGAGGAGAACCTGGTCTATGATATTTTTGAGCTGTCGCTAGTCAACATTATGCTCAACTTCAATGTCAACATTCCTCATGCGTATCATGTTCTTAAGCTCACAGAAAATCTATTTGAGCAGCTTAAACCCTTACATGGCATCAATTGGGATGTGCGTAAGATGATCCGTGCCAGTGCGATGCTCCACGATGTGGGCATAAAGCTGCAATTTGGGAATCACCATGAACATAGTTTTTATATCATCTTGAACTCAGGCCTCCTGGGGATCGAGCAAAAAGAACTGCTAATGAGTGCTTTTATTGCTTTAAACCATCGTACCAATAAAAAAATCCAAATTTCCGAAGAATATTTTGGACTGCTCCAGGATGACGAGCGCCATCTGATTGACCAGCTGAGTTTATTTCTGCAAATATCCGAGTATCTGGATCGTAGCATGGATGGGGTGGTAAAAGATGTGAACTGTGTTATTATGGAAAAAGAAGTTCAGCTCAATGTCCTGACAACTGGTCATTCGGTATTTGATGACTTGATTATCAGCGAATGCGGCAAAAAATTTAAGCGGGTGTTTAATAAAACGCTAACGATTAATAACAAGGTCATAATTTCGAAACGATAAAAAAGCCTCCAATTATTCAGTGCGAATAATTGGAGGCTTTGCTTTTGGTCGGCTTGTTATTTATTGCGATGGCTTTTGCCAAGATAAGCTTCTTTAATGCTTTCATCTGCCAGAAGCTCCTTACCAGTACCTTCTTTAGTTATTTTGCCAGTTTCCAGGACATAGGCGTAATCAGCTACTTTGAGAGCCATATTGGCATTTTGTTCAATTAAGAGAATGGTCATCCCTTCTTTATTCAGGGTTTCGATGATATCAAAGATACCCTGAACAATTAGCGGGGCAAGCCCCAGAGAGGGTTCGTCCATCATCAGCAGTTTTGGTCGGCTCATCATCGCCCGGCCAACGGCCAGCATTTGTTGCTCACCACCAGATAAGGTTCCGGCATGCTGCCAGGAACGTTCCTCCAGACGGGGAAATAGTCCGTAGATTTTTTGGATATCCTCATCTAAATTGTCTTTGCGCATGTAAGCGCCAATTTTTAAGTTCTCCAGCACGGTCAGATCCGGGAACACATGTCGTCCTTCCGGCACCAAGGTGATACCCTTATCGACAACTTTAGTGGTGTCCAGCCCCAGGAGTTCATCACCGTTATAGGTAATGCTCCCGGCTTTTGACTTAACCAGATTGACAATGGCTCGTAGCGTGGTGCTTTTTCCGGCGCCATTGGCACCGATTAGGGTGACAATTTTTCCTTGTGGGACTTCGATATCAATCCCCTTGACGGCTTCGATACCGCCATAGGCTACCTCTAAATTACTAATTTTCAACATCAGCGTCTACCCCCAAATATGCTTCAATAACCTTTGGATCATTCTGAACCTCATCTGGGGTTCCTTTTGCGATGGTACAGCCAAAATCCAATACGTAGATATGATCAGAGATTTCCATAACCAGATCCATATGATGTTCGATCATAAATATAGTCAGATCAAAATCAGTTTTTAGCTTAAAAATTAGATCGGTTAATTCATCGGTCTCCTGGGGATTCATCCCGGCAGCCGGTTCATCGAGCAGCAGCAGATTCGGTTTGGTGGCCAGGGCACGAGCAATTTCGAGATGGCGTTGCTGTCCATAGGGCAGCGAAGAAGCTTTTTCGTTTTGCAAATCGATCAGCCCCAGCCGTTCCAGTAAAAATTCGCATTCAGCCTTGGCCTGGCGTTCGCCTTTTTTTGCTTTAGGAGCCCTCAGCATCGCCGAAAGAAAGCTATAATTGGCATTCAAGTGGGTGGCAACCAGGACGTTCTCAATAACGCTAAGCTCCTTAAACAGACGGATATTTTGAAAGGTTCGGGCAATACCCATACTAGTTATCTTATCCGGTTTTTTACCGGTAATATCAATCTCAGTAGCAGTACCGGCATTATTGGTTGGGGTAAAAAGCACCTTGCCGCTGGTCGGTGCATACACACCGGTGATAACATTAAAGGCGGTCGTTTTACCGGCGCCGTTAGGTCCGATCAGAGCGGCTAACTCACCTTTTTTAATATCAATATTCAAGTCGTTGACAGCAACAACACCGCCAAACTGCATGATCACATTTTCGGTTCTCAGAAGACTCATTAATTGCCACCCCCTTCATTTGATGTCTTTTTTCCGCCCAGCTTTTTTTTGATCGATTGGTATTTCTGAGCCATGAAATCCCAGGTGAGCTCATTGGTACCCATTAAGCCCTTGCGGTAGAAAAGAACGATGACCATCAGCAGGAATGAGAAGACTACCATTCGGAGCCCAGGTCGAAAGATCGGAAGATCGAGGCCGAAGGCCATTGGCTCATCCAGAAAACGTAGTGCTTCCTGACCTAAGGTGACCACAAAGCTAGCAATGATGGTTCCTGATATGCTGCCCATGCCGCCAAGGACGATGATCAACAAAAAGTTATATGTTAGCGTAAAATAAAATTGTTTCGGGTCAACAGTGCCCAATAGGGCGGCAAATAAGCCGCCACCGATGCCGGTAAAAAAGGCGCCAATCAAGAATGAGGTCATCTTTGTTTTAAAGAGACCAACACCCATTGCTTCGGCAGCAATTTCGTCTTCCCGGATCGATTTGAAAGCGCGCCCATAGGTGGAATTAATTAGCAGTACCGTAGCAATGATAATCAAAAGAGCGGTTCCGTAAGTCCACCAGAGACTACTGATGGTGGGAATGCTCTTAATCCCCAGCGCACCATTGGTGATCGATTGGGTATTGGTGAAGACGATTCGGATAATCTCCGAAAAACCGAGGGTAGCAATAGCCAGATAATCACCTCGCAGCCGTAAACAAGGCGAGCCAATAAAAAAGGCCGCGACAGCGGAAACCAGACCGCCCAGAATCAAAGCTACAATAAATGGCAACTGAATATTAGCTAAGAATGGCGCCATCGGTTCGAGGTAGAAAATAGCCGCGCGGGACTCAATGGGAACGGTAAAAACTGCCACCGTATAGGCACCAATGGCCATAAAACCAGCCTGACCGAGAGAAAATTGTCCGGTAAAACCGTTGACCAGGTTCATCGCCAAACTGACAATGACGTAAATAGCGCATAGATTTAATAATCGGCGCACATAGGAATCAACAAAATTGTCGGCTAAACCGATCCCGATAAGAAGAACAACTAAAAATACGGCTGTTTTCCAATGAAGCTTTAAGTAGGTACCGATGTTGTTTTGAGTTTCTTTCATTTCTGGTACCTCCCCTAAACCTTTTCCATATACTTCTTACCAAGGAGTCCATTGGGAAGAAATAGTAGAATAATAATCAAGATGACAAATGCGATAGCGTCGCGGTATCCGGTCAGCGCTGGGAAAAAGGCGACCATCAGAACCTCGGAAAAGCCAAGGATTAAGCCGCCAAGAACGGCTCCCTTAACGTTGCCGATGCCACCGATAACGGCAGCAATAAAGCATTTTAACCCAGGAACAACGCCCATGAGGGGTAACACCGATGGGTATTTCATACACCATAAAATTGCGCCAACTGCTGCCAGTGCAGAGCCGATGGCAAAGGTTGAAGAAATAACCCCATTGATCTTAATACCCATGAGTTTGGCGGTGTCATAATCGACAGCCACAGCCCGCATTGCCATCCCAATTTTAGTTTTATTAATAATATAAAGTAATGCAGACATCAGGATAAATGCAACAATTGGAATAACAATAGAAACCGGCTGAAAGGACAAGCTACCAATAAAAAAAGGTGTTGTCATCAGTGGGAATTCAGGAAACGCTTGTGGTTTTCCTGAAAACAAGTAAGTAGCCACATTTTCAAGTAAAAACGAAACCCCGATTGCTGAAATCAGCAGCGATGTTTTGGGGGCATCCCGCAACGGGCGATAGGCGACCCGCTCGATTGTAACACCCAGTAGCATGGTTAAACCAATCGTGATAATAAAGGTGACATACCAGGGAATAAAAAATACTGCAATCCCAAAATATGTGAAATAGGCAGCCATCATAAAGATATCGCCGTGGGCAAAGTTGATCAGTCTTAAGATCCCATAAACCATGGTATAGCCTATGGCAATTAAGGCATATAAACTACCAACTGATAAACCATTGATAAGTTGCTGCAAGAATGTTTCCATTGTCATTCCAACGACCATAATTAAAACCTCGTTATATCATTTAATTTAAATTGAGGGTATCTGATAACAAATACCCTCAATGTTTGTTCGTTTGAAGGGCGCACAAACATTTGCGCACCCTTGCGTAGATAAAGAGAGTCATGGTAGCCATGCTCTCCTTATGATAATTTTAGTGGTAAAGATTAGTCAATTGTTACAGAATCCATGTAGGTGAAGATTCCATTTTTGACTGTTTTGATGATTGCTTCGTTTTTGGTAGCATCACCGTTTTCGTCAATGGTAATCATCCCGGTAGCGCCTTCAAAATCTTTGGTAGCTGCTAAGGCATCGCGAATTGCTACTGGATCAGCAGATCCGGCTCTTTCGATGGCATCCAGGGTCATCATGTAGCCATCATAACCAAGCGCGGTAACAGCAGCAATGTTGTCACGGTCGGGATAAGCTTTCTTGTATTCAGCAACAAATGTTTTACCGGCTTCGGTCAGTGGGTTGGTATCATCGAAGAAGGTTGACATAACAGCGCCTTCGACATCAGCACCACCAACGGTGATAAATTCATTTGTTTCCCAGGTATCACCACCAATAAATGGAGCAGTAATGCCAAGGGCACGAGCCTGTTTGATGATCAGTGCTGATTCGGTAAAGTTACCAGGGGCAAAAATAACATCGGGATTGGCAGCTTTGATGTTTGTTAAGATACCATTGAAATCCTGGTCGCCGGTATTGTAGTTGCCAGTTGCAACAATTGAACTAGGATCACCAGTTAATTTGGTAAATGAATCGGTAAAGAACTTAGCTAAACCAACTGAATAATCGTTCGATACTTCCTGAATGATGGCAACTTTTTTAGCGTTTAAGTTTTTGTAGGCATAGTTAGCCATGACAGTACCCTGGAAAGGATCAAGGAAACAAACACGGAAGTAGTAATCATTTCCGGCGGTTACCTGTGGGTTGGTGGCTGAAAGTGCTACCGCAGGGATCTGGTTGGTTTTAACAACATCGCCAGCAGCGATTGAGAGGGAAGAACCCCAGGAACCCAGGATTGCAACAACCTTGTCTTTTTCAATCAATCGGGCAGCAGCAGTGGTCGCTTCAGCTTTGTCTGACTTGTTATCAGCAATAACCAGCTCAACTTTTTTGCCTAATACTTCGGGACGTAATTGGTTAGCCAATTCAACCCCTTCAACTTCCAGTTCTCCGCCGGCAGCATTTGCACCAGTTAAGGGTTGGAACACGCCAATTTTAATGACGTCACTATCCTCTGAAGAAGTGGTTGTTCCTCCTGAACAACCAGCGGCCATGGTTACAACCAAGGCAAGAGACAACAACACGGATAAAGTTTTTTTCACGGTAAAGTCCTCCTTTTTCTTTTTTTCCTAATTTTTACCTGTGGCTATTATACCAAAGGTTACACTTTTATTGCAAGTTTATATTAATAAATGTTTGAATTCTACGGACACTTGTTTTAATTCCACTGATTCGTAAATCTGCAAGGAACGCATCATTACGCTAAAGTGATAAATTAAGAATTGGGTTTCTGGTCTGATAGTCCGTAATCAGATGACAGTGTCACCGTGAGTTTGTGTTTTCGGTGATAGAGCTGATTTAAATGATCGTACCAGTCGACATCAATCGCAGCTAAGCCTTCCCGGGTCATTCGAAAAACCCAATTGTTTTTGGTCGTTCCAGGTTTGTTCATCCGGGTATCGCTGCCGTAACCGCAAAGATCCTGAATCGGCAGGATCACTAAATTGGCGGCACTTTGAAACAGCGTGCGTATAAAAGCCCGACAGGAAGAGCTTTGGTGGCCACCGATCTGCCATTGGTTCTCCCAGCGGTCGGCATAGCCACAATACTCAAAGGCGTAATCCCGGTGTTCCGGCGAATAGTCAAAAAATGTACCGAGTAGCGTATTATTATCATGGGTGCCTGAGTAGGCAACAGTGTTCGGAGTATAATTGTGGGGCAGATGGATATTATTAACCTCGTCAATAAAGGCGAATTCCATAATCCGCATGCCGGGAAATCCGGTATCAGCTAACAGTTTGACCAGTTCGTGATCCTGTAAACCGAGATCCTCGGCAATAATACCGGGATTAGGAAAGGATTTTTTCAATTGGCTAAAAAAATCCATTGCCGGGCCGGGGATCCAACGACCGTTTCGGGCTGTTTCTTCACTAACCGGAACCGACCAATAAGCAGAAAAGCCGCGAAAATGATCGATCCGCACCAGGTCAAAGCTTGCTAGCGCTTTTTCTATTCGTCTCATCCACCAGCCGTACTGGTTATTTTTCATCACATCCCAGCGATACAGGGGATTGCCCCAAAGCTGTCCGTCTTCACAGAAATAGTCGGGAGGAACACCGGCGACTTCAATCGGACAGCCAGCTTCATCCAGTAGAAAGAGTTCCGGGTGACACCATACATCGGCACTGGTGTGAGCGACATAGATCGGCATGTCGCCGATGATTTCGATACCTCTGGTGTTGGCGTAGCTTTTAAGCGCTGACCATTGCTGATCGTAGGCATATTGCAGGAAGTTTTGAAAATCGATTTCTTCACGGTAGGAATGTTGCACCAAAGCAAGGGTTTCGGGACAGCGTTTGACCAGATCCTGATCACTCCACTTACTCCAGTTTTCTTCCGAAAAATGCTGGGAAAGAACCGTATACAGGGAAAAATCTGGAAGCCAGTCATTGTTGGCATCACAGTAATCCTGAATAGCTTTTTTTAATTGAGTAGATAGTCGTGAATAGGCAAGTTTGAAAACCGTGTCACGATTGTGGATGAGGTTGGGATAGTTAATAGAATAGGGCGGGTCAGCTGATTGGTAGGCAGTCAGCTCATCCGTAGTTAACAAACCCCAACTTGATAAAAGCTCGAGGTCGATTAAATAAAAATTTCCGGCAAAAGCCGAGGTGCTTTTATAAGGCGAGAAACAAGCATCTACCGGGCTAGCCGGCAGAATTTGCCAATAGCTAAAGCCCATTGCCTGGAGCCGGTCAATAAAGCTGCGAGCC
Organism: uncultured Acetobacterium sp.; assembly: GCF_927416815.1. Lineage (NCBI taxonomy): Bacteria > Bacillati > Bacillota > Clostridia > Eubacteriales > Eubacteriaceae > Acetobacterium > uncultured Acetobacterium sp. Next base: position 87,644 of record NZ_CAKMJU010000031.1, read on the forward strand.
TCTTGCCCCAGGGTTCCGATACCATAGTCGCCGGGCAAGGCTGAAACAGGCATCAGAACACCACTGGAACGTGATTTTATTGACATATCATCCCTCTTTTTCTGGAGCATCAAGATGATCCAAAATGTTCTGTAAATCTTCCGGAGAAAAGGAATATTTCTCTTTGCAGAAGTCACAGTTGACTTCAATATCTTCCTGATCAGAGATCATCTCGATGAGATCTTTCTTCCCAATTGATATCAGTGCTTTGGTGATGCGCTGGCGGGAACAATCGCAGATAAAACGGGTGATTTCTGTTTTTGATACCTTCAAATTAAGATCTTTAAATAAATCGTCCATGATGGTTTCCAGGGTTTTTCCTTCATCGAGCAGTCTGGTCAAAGAAGGTGCATGAGACAGAGCCTCTTCAAGGGCATCAATCACCTCGTCATCAGTATCTGGCATTAATTGGATAATAAATCCGCCAGCTTGCCGAACGGTACCGTCGTCGTTTAGTAACACGCCCAAAGAAACTGAGGTGGGAATCTGTTCGGATTGCGCATAGTAATAGGTTAAGTCTTCAGCGAGCTCACCGCTGATCAGCGGTGAATAACCAACATAGGGGTCTTTCAGGCCGATGTCTTTCAAAATATTTAAAGCACCTTCACCAATGGCATCGGATACAGGTATGGGAGATTCCAGGGTATCTGAAAGGTCATTAACATAAGGATAACCTTTGACATTGCCTTTGGCATCTGCGGTTACCAGTAACCCGCTTAAAGGTCCGTCGCCAGCAATTTTTAAAGTGATCAGTTCATCTGCATTTTTCATCATCGAACCCATCAGAGAACCTGCTGTCAGTAATCGGCCTAGCGCCTGGGTAACGACTGGGCTAGTTTGGTGAAGCCTCCTGGCAGTTTCGACGAGTCCCCCTGTTGTAGCCGCAAAGACCCGAATCTGTCCGTTTCCTGCGGTCGCTTTTAGTACATAGTCCGGCATGTTTTACCTCTCCAACTTATATTTGAATGCTTTATTTATGGTAGGTTTCCCCACGAATTATTTTAAAGGCGCGGTAGATCTGTTCCAGGAGCATCACCCGAAATAATTGATGGGGAAAGGTCATTTTTGAAAAGGAACATTTCCATTGCGCGCGTTTGGTAATCTCAGGTGAAAGTCCAATGGAACCGCCGATGACAAAGGTGATCTGACTTTTCCCCTGGATCGCAAAGTTTTCGATTTTTTTTGCAAAAGACGGAGAATCGAGTTGATCGGCTTGTATTTCTAAGCTAGCTAGAATTTCCTCACCCTTTAAATAGGAAAGAATTCGACTACCCTCAATTTCGACTGCTTTTCGTCGCTGGGCTTCGCTGGCATTCTCAGGAATTTTTTCATCCTTAACCTCAATAACTTCCAGACGGCAATAGGCACTCAAACGCTTTGTATATTCATCGAGGGCCAGAGTCAAATAATTTTCCTTTATTTTTCCAACCGCAATAATACGAATATTCATTTAGTTTAGAACGTATAAACAACTAGAATACTTAAAACAAGTGCTGCGACTAAAATCAGTGCGCCAACACGATAGAGTGGTTTTTTTTTGTGCATGAGAGCCTCCTTTATGTGGTGTTTTTTTAAATTTAAGATTGAAATTTTGTCTATTATAGTTTACAATAGATGAGGTACAAATGCAAGCTATAACGGGGTGTAGCAGCACTGAAAGGTAAACTTATCGATATTTCGCTATTTCATAAAAAAATACTCTTGTGGATAACTTTTGCATATGACGCCTGTTTTTCAGAAAAGTTATCCACAACTTATGCTTAGACATCCCCTTGATGAGATATTTGTG
>NZ_CAKMJU010000032.1:0-31459 GCF_927416815.1 uncultured Acetobacterium sp.
GAATATTTAAATCTTATGCTGGCCGATTATGTCAACTGGTATAACAACATTCGGATTCACTCATCATTAGGGTATCTCACACCAGCCGTATATCGGAAATTAGCCCACAAATAAGTTGTCTAAAAAAGTGTTGACAATCCACAACTCGCAATTTGCGTATACCATTCGCTATCAGATCTGTGGGAGATTCTGCTGTTAATAAAGAGTTTTTATAAAGGGTATAAGTTTTATTTAAGAAGTTATAACTATATGGGACTTGAAACCGTGCTTTATGCATTCCCGGAAGAACAATGCTAGTTCAAATAAATAAGAATTCTGGAAAGGTTCAATAAAAATGAAAGCAGAAGTAAAACCAAATTATGATTCTGATCGAAAAAAGTTGGTAGATATCATACCACTCCCCTACCCATTCACCGTCTATATAGAACAAACGAGGTACTGTAATCTTAAATGCTTTTACTGCATTCATACAACACGTGATACTGAAGGCGGTGAATTTCAACAACTAGGTTATACTGTTAAGCATATGGAATTTGAGATGTATGAAAAAATCATCAAACAATTATCAGAATTTCCAACAGGAATTAAGAGAATCGTTTTTTCTGGTCTCGGTGAGCCCTTGATGAATCCAAGATTACCAGAGATGATAAAACTAGCAGTTGATGCCCAAATTGCAGATCGGGTTGAAGTAATCACCAATGGTGTGCTATTAACGCCAGAGCTTGCGGATAAATTGATTAAAGCAGGGATTACTCACATTAACATATCAATTCAAGGAGTTAATGACCAGCAATACGAGAAGACTTGTGGAAAAAAAATCGATTTTATTAAATTTGTGAAAAATCTTACCTATCTTTATGAACATCGAAAAAGTACACAGATCTATATAAAAGCTATTGATGCGACACTGAATAATGAAGAGGATAAGCGTATATTCTATGAAGTTTTTGGAAATCTCTGTGATAAAATTTATATAGAGCATTTAATTGTAATGCAGCAACAAATGGAAAATCTCAAAGGGATTGTTGACGGAAGTAAAAACTTTTATAATGAAGAGCTCGATGTTAACAGAAAAGTCTGTGCTCAATCCTTTTACTTTCTTCAAATAGGTTGTGATTATGACACCTTTCCCTGTCCAGTTCCTGGCCTTGATAAAAGCCTATCAATGGGTAATTTAAAAGAAAATACATTAATGGAAATATGGAATGGTTCAAAAAGACTGAAACATCTCATAACAATGCTTGAATTTAATAAAGATAGTATTCCGGCTTGTAGAAATTGCACATGTTTTAATGCAATAAATAATCCACTTGAAAATCTGGACGATGATGCTCAACGTTTAATTCATTTGTTTAAATAGTATTCAGATAAAGGAGTGTAATATAATGGCATCTGAAATAAAACCTATCTATGGAACAGAGAGGGTTAAACTAGCTGAAAAAATTCCCCTTGCTACACCGTTTAGTATATTTGTTTTTCCAACAACATATTGTAACTTTAACTGTATTTATTGTGCTCATTCATTAGGTTACGAAAAAATGAAAGAACAGTATAAATTTGTGCCGCAAAATATGTCAATGGAAACTTATAAAAAGATCTTAGATCAAATTAAAGAATTTCCTGACAAAATAAAAATGCTCTCACTAACTGGACAAGGAGAACCTCTACTTAACAGAGACATTCCATTAATGGTTAAATTGGCGAAGGAAGCTGATATTGCGGAAAGAATCGAAATCATAACTAATGGGGCATTACTATCTAAAGAAATGTCAGATAGGTTAATCGAAGCAGGATTGGATACGTTGAGGGTGTCTTTACAAGGCTTGTCATCCCAAAAATACCAAGAAATATGCGGTACTGCAGTGGATTTTGAGGAATATTTAGACAATATTAAGTATTTTTATGAAAACAGAAGAAATACGAATCTTTTTGTTAAGATTATGGATGTTTCTTTAGAAGATGGTGAGGAAGAGAAATTCTATCATTTATTTAGCAACTGTTCTGACCGAATGTATATTGAAAAGATGCTCCCCGCTTATGAAGGTGTCGAAGTCACAAAGGATATGGATGTAGAATATGATCGTTATGGACGGAAACATGGGAAAAGAGATGTCTGCCCGTTACCATTTTATATGATTGGTATCTTTCCAGATGGTGAGGTCGAACCCTGTGATACGATCTATAAGCCCATTATACTTGGTAATGTAAATCAAGATAATCTTTTTGATATGTGGAATGGAAAAAAACTAAGAGCATTTTGGGAGATGCAACTAAGCAGTGAAAGACATTGTAACACGGGTTGCTCTGTTTGTTGTGCGCCAGATGATGTTGCACATCCGGAAGATATCTTAGACAATGAAGCGAAGAAGATTTTAGAATCACTCAAGTGATAGGTTTAGTTAAAAAAGGTTGTGATAACTTTGAAAGCAATTAGAATAGATGGTCGAACACCAGGTGGTGACAGGAATAAGCTTTCTGAGTCAATTCCATTGTCAACCCCATATTTGGTACAAGTATTCCCGGTTTATGGTTGTAATTTCAAGTGCAATTATTGCATTCACTCTATAGATAAGTCAAAGAGAGGTTACGTAACTGAAAAAAAAGTTATGGATTATGAGCTTTATAAAAAATGCATAGATGAACTATGTGATTTTCCTGAAAAAATAAAAATGCTACGTTTTGCTGGTACAGGCGAACCGCTGCTACACAATAATATTGTTAGCATGGTTGATTATGCAGTAAAAAAAGAAGTTGCTTCATCAATTGATATTGTTACAAATGGGGCTCTTCTTAAACCAGAGCTTTCTAAAGCATTAGTAGATTCAGGTTTGACGAGAATTAGAATTTCTATACAAGGGGTTAATGCAAAAAAATACAAACATACTATTGGTGTAGAATTTGACTTTGATAAGTTTATTGAGAATCTAATTTATCTTTATGAAAACAAAGAGAATACACAAATATACATTAAAGTTATTGATTGTGCATTAGACAACGATGATGACCAAAAGTTTTTTGAGATCTTTGGTGATCTCTGCGATGTGATTGCCATAGAAAATGTGATTCCAGCCACATCACAGATTGATTATTCAAGGATTATGGGAAATGAAAATAGTAATTTAACACAAAACGGAGTAAATGTCTCAGACATTGAGGTTTGTTCACAACCTTTCTATTTAATGCAGATAAATCCTGACGGAAATATTGTTCCGTGCTGTGCTATGGAAACAACACATATTGTGGGAAATTGTAAGTATCAAAATTTAAGTGAGATATGGAATGGAAAAAAGTTCAAAGATTTTAGAAAAGTGCAACTGATGAAAAAAAAGAGCATTTATTCAGTTTGCAATAAGTGTCAGTTGTATAAGCATAGCACATTTTCAGAAGATATATTAGACTACGATGCTGAAAGACTCTTGAAAATTTTTAAATAAGAAAGGGCAAAATTAATGAAGGCGAAGAGAATAGATGGTCAAGCAGTGAATGGAAAAAGGACAGCTTTAGCAAAAGTGCTTCCACTAGATACACCGTTCGCAATAACTTTTTTTCCAATTTATGCATGCAATTTAAAATGCAACTATTGTTTGCATTCCTTAAACAAAGAAGAGAGAGGTCATATTTCAGACGAGATTTCTATGGATTTTGACTTATATAAAAAGTGTATTGATGATATAAAGAATTTTCCTCGTAAAGTTAAAGCGATTCATTTTGCTGGTCTTGGTGAACCTTTATTGCATAAAAACATCGTGGAAATGGTGGCATATGCTGTCGAAAAAGAGGTGGCCGAAACTGTAGATATACTAACTAACGGTGTTTTTCTTAGCGAAGAGCTTTCAAATAATCTTGTTAGTGCTGGATTATCAAAACTCAGGGTATCGGTTCAAGGTTTGGATAAAGAAAAATATAAGGAGATAGCTAACGAAGAAATTGATTTCAATGAATTTTTAAAAAATTTGAAATACTTATATGATCATAAAGGAGATATGCAATTATATATTAAAATTATTGACAGTTCGCTTGGTTTAGGTGATGAAGAACGCTTTTTGAATATTTTCGGTAATATATGCGATAACATTGCGATTGAACGATTATGCCCATTTGTTGAAAATGTTGACTACAAGAATATTGTTGATGATTCTGAATTTAAGTTGACTATGAACGGAAATGAAATAGTGGCGGCTGAAGTATGTCCTCAACCATTTTATTCGTTACAAATTTATCCAGATGGTAATTGTATTCCTTGCTGCACTGTTGAAAAGCCATTAGTTATTGGAAATTGTAATTTTGAATCAATAAGCGAAATATGGCGTGGAAAGGAATTAAGGGCCTTTAGAAAAATGCATTTATCTTTTAAAAAATCTGATAATTTTGTATGTGTAAGATGTCAGCAATACAAATATTCTATGTTCCCGGAGGAAATGTTAGATGACGACGCGTTAAGATTACTTTCACTGTTCGAGTAGAAAAATTGTGGCGGTTTATTTATCAGGTTTATTTTTTACAGGAGTAAAATGACGATGCTAATAGTTTTACACCTAACTTCTCACATGGGTGGTGGAGTAGGAAATGCTTTATCAAGTATCACTATTTTTTATCAAAAGTACGATAAGAAATACAGACATAAAATATTGATGTTGGAGGTTCCAAAGAATCAACAATTCATCAATATTTGCAAAGAGCAGGATGTAGAAATAATTTTATTGACTGATAAGCAGTCAATAAAAAAAGAAATGCTAAAAGCCGATATTGTTCAAATCAGTTGGTGGCATCACCCTAAAATGGCGGAGTTTCTGAGTAATTTCCCACAAATTCCGATACGTCTAATTATCTGGTCTCATGTATCAGGCTGCAATTATCCAGCTTTACCTTTCGAGTTTGCTGAGATTGCCCATAAGATACTTTTTACAACAAACTACAGTTTTCAGAATCCGTACTGGAGTGAACATGAACGAGAATACGTTAAGAAAAACGCTGAGATTATTTATGGTGCAGGAGATTTTTCAGTTGCAACCAGAGCTAAACCCGTTCATCATGCGGACTTTAATATCGGTTATGTTGGGACTTTGAATTATAGCAAGCTGCATCCCGAGTTTATTAAGTTTTGCTCAGAGATAGATGTGCCAGAGGCGAAGTTTATTATAGTGGGAGATGCGGACAACCAGCAACAGATAGAACGGGATGCAGAAATATACAACATATATAATAAACTTGAATTTACAGGTTATTTGAATGATGTGTCTAAAGTACTAGAACGTTTCGATGTATTTGGTTATCCACTAAATCCTTGGCATTTTGGTACAACCGAGAATGCATTGCTTGAAGCAATGGCGGCAGGTCTTCCGGTTGTTGTCTTAAATCAAGGGGCGGAGAAATACATTGTTAAACATATGGAAACAGGTTTGCTTGCAGATAACATTGAACAGTACGGAAAGCTTATTCGTTACTTATATGAAAATCCTAATGAACGGAAAAGAATCGGAGAGAATGCAAGAGCGTTTGTATTGGATACATTTAATTTAAAAAAAACGCTTGAAAAAATGAATGGAATTTATGACAATGTAATGGAGATGCCAAAAAGAACATTTGAGTTTAATACGATCTTTGGAGAAAAGCCATATGAATGGTTCTTATCCTGTTTGGGTGAAGACAAGAAGTTGTTTGAGGATAGTATAAATTCTGATTTGATAAAAGACAAGGTGAAATTTGAACAAACCGAATCGAAGATTTTTAATTGTCGGCATATTTTAAGAGAAGATTCTAAGAGTTCAGTCAATCATTTTGCCCAGTGCTTTCCCGATGATGAGACAATTATATATTGGAAAAAATTAATTAATAGAAAATAAAATAGGATGTGAATTTGTGTATCAGGTAAATAAGACTGCATTAGACGGATGTTTAAGACTTGAGCCCAATATATTTAGGGATCATAGAGGTACTTCAATTAAAACTTTTCATATTGAAGATTTTAGAGATTATGGCATAAATAATAATTTTGTCGAAGATTTGATAGTAGTTTCTAATAAAAACGTTTTAAGAGGTTTACACTTTCAAAACCCGCCATTTGCTCAAGCAAAGTTAGTTTATTGTGTCAAGGGGAGTATCTTAGATGTAGTTTTAGACATTCGTAGAGATTCGCCCACATATGGGAATTATGAAATGTTTAATATCGATGCGTCAAATTTCTCCATACTATACATAAAAGAAGGATTTGCTCATGGATACCTAGCGCTTGAAGTTGACACAGTTGTTATGTATAAGATGTCATCTGTATATAATAAAAAGCTTGAAGGGGGCATAAGGTGGAATTCGATTGATATACCTTGGGGTATTAGTAAGCCAATTATATCAGAAAGAGATGAGAGTTTTGTTGCTTTTAATGATTTTAGAAGTAATTTTAATTATGTAGATATTTGAGATTGGTTTAGAAAGAAAGGTGATATTTTGAAAAAATCTCAAGAGTTAAAAGATGAGATATTAAGGTTAACAAAAGAATATTATAGTCAAACAATAAACGAAAAAGATATATATAAGATTGGGGATAGAATACCTTATGCAGGCAGAGTTTATGATGAAAAAGAAATGGTTAATCTTGTAGATTCGTCACTTGAGTTTTGGCTGACGTCAGGTAGATATACTAATATATTCGAAGAAAAACTCTCTGAGTTCTTGCAAGTGAAATTTTGTCATACATGTAACTCCGGGTCAAGTGCTAATTTATTAGCATTTATGGCATTAACATCGCAGTTATTAAGTGAACGTCGTATAGTGCCTGGAGACGAGGTTATTACTGTTGCCGCTGGCTTTCCGACGACTGTAACGCCTGTTATTCAATATGGAGCTATCCCTGTTTTTTTAGACGTAACGATACCGCAATATAATATTGATTGTCGCAAATTGGAAGAAGCAGTTACGGAAAAAACGAAAGCGGTTATGATTGCCCATACATTAGGTAATCCATTTGATCTGAAGCAAGTCAAAGCGTTTTGTGTTGAACATAATCTCTGGCTTATTGAAGATAACTGTGATGCACTAGGGTCACAATATCAACTAGACGGTCAATGGAAATATACTGGGACAATAGGTGATATTGGTACGTCCAGTTTTTATCCTCCCCATCATATAACTACAGGAGAAGGCGGGGCAGTTTATACTGATAACCCATTATTAAGTAAAATTGTTCTATCGCTTCGCGATTGGGGACGGGATTGCTCGTGTCCATCAGGTGTAGATAATATGTGTGGGAGTCGTTTTGAACGACAATTTGGAGAACTGCCATTCGGATATGATCACAAATATGTCTATTCTCATTTTGGGTATAACTTGAAGATGACTGAAATGCAAGCGGCAGTAGGTGTTGCCCAAATGGATAAGCTTAGTTTTTTCATTAATAAGCGAAAAGAAAATTGGGAGACACTACATAGTAAATTAAAAGATTTGTCGGATTTTTTCATCCTTCCAGAACCTTGCTTAAATTCAATGCCATCCTGGTTTGGTTTTCTGCTAACAGTAAGAAAGAATGATTTTTTTACTAGAGACGAGCTTGTCAATTATCTTGAAAATCAAAATATCCAAACTCGAACTCTGTTTGCAGGAAATTTAACAAAACAACCTTGTTTTAATAAAATGAGAAATGAGAACCAAGGCTATGGCGTTGTAGGCCATTTAACAAATACCGATATAATCATGAATCACTCTTTTTGGATCGGTGTTTATCCAGAGCTAGACAATCAAAAGTTGGATTATATGATTAACAAGATAAAAACCTTTATAGAAAAATTTAATGGGGAATTATAATATGAAAATAGTTATATTATGTGGAGGCTACGGTACGCGCATTAGCGAAGAATCTCACTTAAAACCAAAACCAATGATCGGCGTCGGAGAAAGACCGATTTTATGGCACATCATGAAAGGTTATTCTAAGTATGGGTTTAATGATTTCATCCTTTGCCTAGGGTATAAAGGTAATGTCATTAAAGAGTATTTTGCTAACTATTTTCTATATGGTTCTGATGTAACATTCGACTTATCAAATAACAATCAGATGCAAATACACTCTTGTGAATCAGTGGAGCCATGGAAAGTGACTCTTGCCAATACTGGTTTAGAAACGATGACCGGTGGTAGGATAAAAAGAGTGAAAAAATATATTGGCAATGAAACCTTTATGCTAACCTATGGTGATGGTTTATCTGATGTTAACATTGAAGAACTCTATCAATTTCATAAATCCCACGGAAAACTGGCAACCGTTACTGCGGTACAACCAAGTGGTAGATATGGGGTATTGGGAATCAATAATGACTCCACGGTATTAGAATTTGTCGAAAAACCTGAAAATTTGGATGCCTGGATCAATGGCGGCTTTCTTGTTCTAGAACCTGAAGTGCTGGACTATATTGAGGGGGATATGACCAGTTTTGAGAAGGGACCCTTAGACAAATTGGCAGAAGATGGACAAGTTGTGGCGTACAAGCACACCGGGTTCTGGCAATGTATGGATACGCAGAGAGATAAATATACACTTGAAACGATTTGGGAAAGCGGTAAAGCGCCTTGGAAGGTGTGGTAATTTGTTTAACGATTATTATCAGGGTAAAAATGTTCTTATAACAGGTCATACCGGTTTTAAAGGTTCCTGGCTTTCGATCTGGTTAACGAAGCTAGGTGCAAATGTCACAGGGTATGCCTTGAATCCACCCACTGATCCTTCGATGTTTGAGCAATGTAAAATCGATACCAGGATTAATTCTATTATTGGCGATATCCGTGATCGTGATAACCTGAACAAGGCAATTTCACAGACACAACCAGAAATCATCTTTCACATGGCAGCACAGCCGCTTGTGCGACTTTCTTATGAGAAGCCGGTAGAAACATTTGAAACGAACATGATGGGAACGGTGAATCTGTGGGAAGCAGTTCGGCGTTGTCCATCGGTTAGAGCAGTCGTGAATGTTACGACCGATAAGTGTTATGAAAACAAAGAGTCCTTTTGGGGATACCGAGAAACAGATCGTCTTGGGGGATATGAACCGTATTCCAGCAGCAAAGCGTGTTCAGAGTTGATTACAGCTTCCTATATCAACTCTTTTTTTCATCCGGATCAATATAATAATCACAAAGTGGCCATAGCCACTGCAAGAGCCGGAAATGTAATCGGTGGTGGGGACTTCGCACTTGATCGATTGATACCAGATTGTGTCAGAGGATTGTTGTCAAATGAAGAACTATTGATACGAAATCCTCATGCTATTCGGCCCTGGCAACATGTATTGGAACCATTGACCGGATACTTGCAACTGGCAATGGGTTTAGGCTTAGAAGGATGCAGGTATAATGGCTCATGGAATTTTGGACCCGAAAAAGACAGCGAAAAAAATGTTGAATTTATTGTCAAACAGATTTGCAATCTTTGGAATGGAAATTCAAGCTATAGAATCGATGCGCGACAACAACCCCATGAGACCTCTTATTTAAAGCTCGATTCTTATAAAGCCAGAAAACTATTAGGTTATGAATCACAGTTAAGCATTGAAAAAGCTTTAAAGATGGTGGTTGATTGGGTGAGGGTATACAAAAATGACAAAGAAAACCTATACGACTTTACACTTTCTCAAATTACTGAATATGAAAAATTTAGCAGAAAATTAAATAGTGGTGAGTAGATGAAGAAGATACTGGTTACAGGCGGGACGGGTTTTGTCGGCCTGAATTTAGTAAGAAGATTAGTAAGTTTGGGATACGAGACCCATGTTATTGTAAGAAAAAACTCCAACCTTGAAGAGATAAAGTCTTTGGAAGGAAATATCGTCATTCATATTTATAATCAGAGCCTTCAAAGCATGATCGAAATTTTCAAGAAGGCTTCACCTGATCTAGTCGTGCATTTAGCTTCTTTGTTTATATCAGAACATCGAGTAGAAGATATTGATGAACTATTTAAAAGCAATATCTTGTTTGGTACGCATTTGCTTGAAGCCATGAAACAAGAAGATGTCAGCTACTTAATAAATACCGGAACAAACTGGCAGAATTATTGTAGCAGCGAATATAATCCGGTGAATTTATACGCTGCAACAAAAGAGGCGTTTGAAAACATCGCCAAATTCTACACAGAATCGACAGCACTTAGAATGTTAACGCTTAGGCTATATGATACCTATGGACCAAACGACAAAAGACCGAAAATATTTTCTTTGTTTAATAAAATTTCACAAACCGGCGAAAGCTTAGACATGTCACCAGGCGATCAGCTCCTAGGATTTGTACACATTGATGATATCGTTGATGCATTCTTAGTAGCGATGGAGCAAATAACAAATAAAGAGCAATATTTTAACGAGGTTTATTTTCTAACGCCAGAAAAGTACTATTCTTTAAAAGAAGTTGCAAGAATTTATGAAGCGGTAAAAGCCGTGCGGCTTAACATTAATTGGGGATTAAGACCATATCGTTCCAGAGAGGTGATGAAACCTTTTGAAGGAAATCGATTACCGGGTTGGGTGCCTAAGATAGATTTGAAGGACGGAATCGGCCGGTTAAGCGAGTGACAGCGGTGACCGGGGGAGGGATTGGGGACAGGTGCCTGACACCATAGGGGAAAGGTGCCTGACACCAATTTATAAAGAAAAGAGCGTGCCTGACACCAATTTAGAAAAGAGCGTGCCTGACACCAATTTATAAACTTTACATTTACATCTAGCGAGCAGTGGTGTATACTGGTTATCAAGATACTTCAAAGCATTGCCTTGGTAGTCTAGGAGCCGCTTAAGATAACCATAGTATACTTACAATTCACAGGAACAGGATATAGGAAGAAAATGAAGATTGAAGATTTGCGTGATCTCTATGAAAAAGACATCGTCTTTTTAACACAACACGTAATTGAGCGATGTAAGCAGCGTAATATTCGGCCCAAGCATATTAAGGAAGCAGTAATGACAGGTGAAATAATTGAAGATTATCCAGATGATTTTCCAACGCCAAGCTGTTTGATACTCGGTTTTCCCTCTATCGGTGTACCACTTCATGTCGTGGTTGCCAGAAAGGAGACCGAAAGGAGACCGTGCCTGACACTCATGTACTCATGTATAAACTTGTTTGCATTTTGCCTTTGACAACATGCTAAAAATTAAGAACTTAAACTCCTGTGTTTGACAAGGACAAGTAACAGTGACGCTGAAATTATTTAAGGTATAATAGCTGAAAGTTGTGTTACAATGTGTTACGAAATAAAATGGAGGTGATTAGTATAATGGCACATGTATCATTAAGAGTTTCGGAACAGGAAAAGACTTGGATGGAAAGCTATGCAAAGCTTCATGGAGTAAGTCTTTCAGATGCTATTAAGCAGGCATTTTTCGAAAAACTGGAAGATGACTACGATCTGAATGTAATCAGAGAATATGAACAGGAAAAACCGGTCAAATTCTACTCGTTGAGCGAAGTAATCAGTGAATTGGGTCTGGACGATGAACTATGAAGTGAAGATCAGCGACAAAGCGTTAAAAACTTTGAAGCAGATGGACAAACATCAGTCAAAAATCATTATCGGATGGATTAATAAAAATCTTTCCGGCTGTGTTGATCCGCGTAGCCAGGGAAAGGCTCTTGTTGGTGATAAAAAAGGGTATTGGCGATATCGGATCGGTTCATATCGTTTGATAGCAGAAATTGATGATGGACAGGTGCGGATTAATATTATAAATGTCGGCCATCGACGTGAAATTTATAAAAATCCGGAATAGAAGAGATCAGTGCCTGACGCTGGTTTATATTCTGACGTAAAAAATGTGATTATGACTGGTGTAATATAATAATTGAACCATATCCTGAGGATTATCCACATCCCAGCTGTTTAATTTTGGGAGCATCTCTGAGAGATCGTGCCTGACACCGATTTACCTGACACCGATTTATAAACATAATGATTTACATATTGCAGGCAGTAGTGTAGAATGTCACCAAGACAACATTAGCGGTTACCCAGACAAATTGACCGAGTAGATAAAAGTCTAAAACATTAAGAATATTAAACAAACACGTACCTGATGCCAACTTATAAATATATAAACTCTTTGTTTGCATTTTAGCTGCAGTTATAAAAATTGGGTGCTATGGGATTAATTATACATGATATACATGATATTATGATCCCGAGCTCTTAGGCTTTTTAAAATGTTGATAAAGTGACAGAACTAAGTAATTTTGTTGGCATATGTTTATATGCGATTCAATGATGCCCGGCATATCACACTTCTTGGCGCCATTCAACCTTATTTTTTTAATTAGTTTGTACACCACAAAGTCTTTTAAAAATAAAATTTGTGGTGTATAATGCTGGTAGAGAATAGTTAAAAAGGAGTGGGTTGTTATGGCTATCAAACATGTTTTAGAGGATCAAATAGAGAGAAATGAGAAAAATATAATAGTTTATAAGGGAAGATTGGCGAAACTACCAAAAGGTGTCCTATATCCAAGAAAAAGGGGTGATAAAGTTTATTATTATTTAAAGTATCGAGATGAAGAAGGTAAAAGAGTTGATCAGTATATTAAAGCTGATCAAGTAGATAGAGTCAAAAAACAGTTAAATAAACGAAAAGAGTTCTTAGATATGATCCGTGGCCTGCAGGAAGACATAAAAATAGCTAAAAAGGGGCTGAGGTAGATGCTGTATAAGGAGAATTTTGTTGAAACATTGACCATACTTGATGGCTTGAATTTATTGGATCATGTGATTCTGATCGGTTCCTGGGCCGAGTATCTTTACGAGCAGTGTAGTGTGATCGATGGCTTCATTTCGACCACAAAAACTATGGACATTGATTTTCTGGTGAGAAACATCAGAAAGCCACGAGAAAGGGTAAATTTGGTGGATGCTTTTCAAGAAAAGGGGTATGAGTTGTCTTTTCGGCATACCGGGGTAGTGACATTGATCAAAGATGGTTTTGAGGTTGAGTTCCTTGCAAAACAGATAGGTAAACCGGAGCCGGTGGTTGATTCGCCAAATTTTGGTAAATTAGAGACTTTGGGTCACATGAGTATTATTTGATGCAAATACACTAACAGTGGTGTATCAGGGAGTTTCGGTGATTATTCCAGAGGAGACAGTGCCTGACGCCAACTTATAAACATAATCATTGACATATTGCAGGTAGTAGACCGGCTGATAGAACCAGTGTTCATCACCCAGAACGAAGACACGACCTGTGCACCCATGCTATTCAAAAGTTGATTCGGAGCAGCATCCGGAAATAGCAATTATCATTAGCGACACCGCCGTCAAACCTCCGCCCAGCGGAAGATAGGAAACGACTGAAAAAACGGATCCTTGGCATCGACAAAGGTTATAACAGTCTTTTTGCCACCAAGCACCGCCCATGAGCACAGGTCCAATCTGGATTTTTTGCTCAGTTCCGAGAAATTCAGGTGGATAATTGGTTTTACGATAGTCTTAACTAAAACGGAGTTAATTGAAAAAGGGGTTTAATAATGGGCAAACTAAAAGAAGAAAAAACAATTGAGTTCAAGCAGGAGTTTACACCCTCATTTTTAAAGACCGTTAGTGCATTTGCAAACTATGGTGATGGTGAAATTATTTTTGGGATTAGTGATGATGGTGAGGTTGTTGGCATAAAAAATATTGATCATCTTAAGTTAGCGATTGAAAATACTATTAATGATACAATTGAACCAAGGCCAATCTATACCTTAAAAGAAACGACAATGGATAAAAAAGAAGTCCTTACTCTAAACGTGTACAAGGGTGAGAGTCAACCTTATTTCTATAAAGGTAAAGCATACAGAAGAATGGATACGGCCAGTGTCCCAGTTGATCGAACTGCATTGCAAAAACTGGTATTGATTGGTGGTCAAATTGATTTTGATGAAATGCCCTCAAAAAACAAAGGATTGAAATTTGAGATACTGTTTAAATGGTTAAAAAGTGTTCTTGGGATTGAAGAGCTTACAAATGATGTACTCATTTCACTAGGCTTGCTGGAACATGGAGTTTTTAATAATGCAGCTGAATTGCTATCAGATAACAACAAAATAAAAAGTTCCGTTGTCGATATGGTTCGTTTCGGGGATAACATTTCAATATTTTTAGATAGAAGAACCATTCAAGGAGGTTCAATTTTACTTCAATATGAGGAGGCGATTGAATTTTTCAGACAGTGGTATAAACCATACTTAGCTATTGAAGGAATTCCACGAAAAGAAAGAATACAAATACCTGAATTAGCTTTTCTTGAAGCAATGGCGAATGCACTGATCCATCGCTTATGTAAAGCTTTACATAACCGGTGTTATGCGAAGCTTATAGTTATGCAAAGTTAGCATCAGATCCCTCCATAAACGGAAGAATCTGATGCTTTTTTCTTTACATAAAATTTTATCATTTTACAGGTTCTTTTTCAACCAATCAATTAGGTCATCTTTTTCCTTCCGGTTATACTTTTCCGATATCTCAATGGAAGAACTGTGTTTTATTAAGTGTTCTTCTTTGATTTTTTGATTTGTCTTTGCATAGATTTCTGTTGTGATAACTGAGGAATGACCAAGAAAGTCACGTATGTAAATCAGGTTTACACCAGCCTCCAACAAATGCATGGCTTTACTATGACGAAAACAGTGGTTAGTGATGCGCTTTTTAAATAAATCTGGACGACTTTGCTGCGCAATTAGAACATATTTATCGATGATATACTGAATGCCGGCGCGAGTAAGTTTTTCGCCACTGCGATTTACGAATAGGGGTTGGTTGACGTTGTTCCGCTGATGATGTTTGATGTATTTTTTGATTATGCTGGATGCGTCAGCATTAATCGGGACGTGCCTTGTTTTGTTCCCTTTTCCATGTAGTTCAACGATCGTTATTGAACCAAACCGGAGATGAGCCGGGCAGAGATCAATCAGCTCCTGCACACGTGCACCGCTCTCATACAAAAGCACGAGAATCGATAAATCACGAAGCTGCCACTTATCCTGCTGCTTTGGGAGCGAAAATAACAGTGCAGTTTCCTCAAGGTTCATATAATTCATTGGTGTCGCAGGGGCTTTTTTGAATGGTACGGATAAGACATCCGCACATTGTTCAAAACCGGAAGGATCACGGTACTGAACATACCGGAAAAAAGCATGGATTGCAGCCAGTCGCTGATTTCTGGTGCTGATGCTGATCTTTCTCTCTGTTTCAAGGTAGGTTAGAAACTCTTCAACTCTTTGAGTGGTAAAATCTTTATAAGTCAGTTTTTCCGGGGCTATTTTATACACTGTTTTATAAAAAGCCATGAGTTGCACGAAAGCATCCCGGTAAGAGTGGATCGTATTTGGGGAAGCCGCTATCTGGTTTGGTAAATAATCTGAAAAATATCTGGTGATATGATAAGAAAAATTAGCATTCATTTTCACCACCGCCTATATCTTTGGGGAACAAGCCGGGGCTGTAGGATGCTGTTTTTTCGAGGACAGTACCAAAATGATCTTCCAGCATCCTGAGGTAATATTCAGTTTCTGTCAAGTGCTTATGGCCAAGATATATGGACAACAATGGTAGTGATGTATACAGATCAAATCCCTTCGTTTGCATCATCTCCAGTGCTCTTACACAAAAGGTGTGGCGCAGATCATGAAGACGTTGTCGACCGCCATCAGAACGCCTGGGGATACTGGCCTGATCCAGCAACTGATGAAACTTCTGGTATAGTACAGTCTGACAATACTCGTCGCCGTTGCTCCCATGAACAAAAAAATCTTCTGGACGGGCATTTTTCAGATGCTTTTGATAGTAATCCTGTAACAGGGACAGCAGAGAATCGGACACAACAACGATGCGGCTCACATCGTTTTTTCCATTAATGGAACAGGTGCCTGACACCGATTTATAAACATAATGATTTACATATTGCAGGCAGTAGTGTATAATGTCACCAAGACAACATTAGCGGTTACCCAGACAAATTGACCGAGAAGATGAAAGTCTAAAACATTAAGAATATTAAACAAACACGTACCTGATGCCAACTTATAAATATATAAACTTTTTGTTTGCGTTTTAGCTGCAGTTATAAAAATTGGGTACTAAAGGATTATTTATACATGATGTTATGATCCCAAGCTCTTAGGCTTAAAAAAATGAAGGGATATTGATAAAGTGACAGAACTAAGTAATTTTGTTGGAATATATGTTTATATGCGATTCAATGATGTTGACAATACTATAAACCCCATGTTCATGTAAAATACGGAGACTATCAAGCAGTTGTTTCTCTGGGTTGTCTAATTTTAGGATCATCTCTTGAAAAATTATTAGTCCATGTTGTAGTTGGGTATACTGATTACAAATTATGGATCATAACTGCATATTATCCTGATGTAGATATGTGGGAAGACGGCTTTAAATCGAGAAAGGAGAAGTAAAATGGATTGTTTTTTGTGTAAAGGTAAACTGATTGATGGAACTACCACTTATATGGCTGACTTAGGAAACATTATTGTGATTGTTAAAAATGTACCTTGTCACACGTGTACCCAATGTGGCGAAGAATCATTTAGTGGTACGGTTGTTGCACAATTAGAACGCATTATTGATCAATTGCGTAATACGTTAACAGAAATTGCTGTCGTTAATTATGACAATCGTGCTGCCTAAATTTTCTGTTGCTCAACTTAGGGGACAAACTTAAATGTCTGCACCAACTTATAAACTTTAGTCTTGGAGCCTGGCACCACTTAACTTATGACTTAGCTTATTTATGCATATGCAAAAAAACGCCCAATAATTGGACGTTTCCAGTTTCTGGTATCCGTATGAGACTTTAGAATAAATCGCTGTGGGTTCCGGTTCGCATCAGATATAAAATCAGATCACTTTCTGTCAGTTCGTAAATCAGTAACCAATCCGGCGTAATGTGACATTCTCTGCATTTTACATAGTTTCCATTCAAGTTATGGTCTTTATATCTGGCTGGAAGTTCTTCATCGTTTGCGATGATTTTGATTACCTCGGTAAGCAATGCAAGATTATAGCCACGTCTGTGGATTCTTTTAAGATCTTTCTGAAACTTCGATGTGGGTTTAACTAGATATTTCATTTTAACAACTCAGTTATCATCTCATCGATATCATCATACCCTTTATAGATTGCGGGATTGCGTTTCATGTTCTCAACTTCTTCGATTGCACAGATCGTTTCGGTATTCGGAATATTTCGAGAAATAACAAATGGGATTCGCTGTTCTCTAACCGCTTGCTTAGTAAAAGCAATTAAAGCCGAGGTCATAGACAAACCCAGATCAGAAAATAAATCATCAGCCTGTTTCTTCAACTCTTCGTCCATTCGAATCGTGACGTTTGTAGTAGCCATTTCAAACACCTCTTCTTTGTTATTATTATTGATTATATTATACATCGAATATTGTGCATTGTCAATACTACGCACACATGAAGTGTCCTTGCCTGTCATAAACTTATAATAAAGGAAGGTGCTTCAGTCATGAACCTGACATTAACTTATAAACTTGTTTGTTTAGGAAGAAATGGCGCAAACTAGATAACCAGTAACAAACTGAAAATCGTTTAGAAAGAGCGTGAGTAGATTGATTGAAAATAATCGATTGGAATTTAAAAAAGTTTTGAATGATAGTTTAAAAAAAGAAGTGGTATGCTTCTTAAATTATCATGAAGTTGGGAGGTTTGCGAATGAGTGAACAAAAAGTGGGAGCACAAGGGGAAGCTTTAGGAGCTGTTAAAAAGACCTCAAAAATAAGAATGGAAAAATTGTTTGAGCAGGTTAAAAAATGCGCCAGTCACTATCCGAATATTTATAAAATTGTCCTATTTGGATCACGAGCAAGAGGTGATTATCGGCCTAATAGTGATATCGATTTAGCCATTTTCAGTAAAAGCAAAAGCAATTCCAACTTGGAAGTAGCCAATTTCACAAATGATATTGAAGATCTGGATACCTTGTTAAAATTTGATATAATATTCATAACACCCGACACAGATCCTCGTTTGCTGCAAAATGTCAAGAAAGAAGGAGTCGTTATCATGGAATTACTAACAAATAAAGTCGAAAATTTAAGAAAAGCAGTTGATCGCCTGAGTGAAGGAATTTTAGAACTTCAAGCCAATGAAAGCAGCGTTGTCCGTGATGGGGTCATCCAGCGGTTTGAATTTACGACGGAACTTGCCTGGAAAGCTGCCAGGGAATATCTGATGGATCAAGGGTTTATTGATATTAACAGTCCTAAGTCAGTTATGAAAGAAGCGTTTAGTTATGGTTTAATCACAGATGATAAGATTTGGATTCAAATATTAAATGATCGCAACTTAACGTCTCATATTTATAAAGAAGAAATCGCAGATGAAATATGTGATCGGATTATAAAGACGTATTTCCAGGAGTTCAAAGCTCTTTCAAAACGTTTGGCGTTAATCTAAGAAACAGTGCCTAAGAAACAGTGCCTGACACTAATTTATAAACTTGTTTGCGTTTTTCCTTTGATATGGTAAAATAGTTTTGCAAGATGAAACTGCTTATGCTTGCTTATAAATAAGTAAAGGCGATTATTTTCCGTTTGGCTATTTCAGTGGTGAAATCAGCAGTATTCCACTTGACGGCAAAGCTTTTTTTATGTTGATATATGACGATAAATATATTGACATAAAAGTTGCTAAATATGATATTATGCTATACAATAATATTAAGAAGACGTTATAAATTTTAGAAAAAAGAGTAAAGAAATGAGGTGCTCATTATGAATAGTATATCTGTGAATAGCATATTGAATGCTATTGTACCCATATCTCGATTTAATAAGGGTGAAGCAAGTAAAATATTTGATGAAGTGAATGCTGGCGGAGTAAAAATTGTTGTTAAAAACAATAAGCCTACATGTGTATTGATAACCCCTAAAAAATATGAAGAAATGTTAGAAACAATCGAGAATTATTATTTGTTTATGAGTGTTGAGGAACGGATGAAAACGGCAACGCAGTCTGATTTTATCAGCCAGGATCAATTATTGAAAAATTTGAATATCAACCGAGATGAGCTGGAAGATGTAGAAGTGGATATTGAATAATGACCTGGGAAGTAGAATATTTCAAAGAAGCAGAAAAGGATTTAGTTAAATTCGACCATTCCCAGAAATTGTACATTTTAAAAGCAATCGAGAAGGTTTCTCAAAATCCTCTTCCTGACTATGAAGGAGGCTATGGGAAACCACTAGGAAATCACAACACAGCTAGACTAGCCGGTTATTATAAGATCAAATTGCTTAAGCTGGGTGTGCGGATTGTATATGGCCTTGTCCGTGAGGACGAGAAAATGAAGATTATTGTAATATCGGTTCGCGATGATGAAATCGTCTATAAAGTGGCGGAAAAAAGAGTCAGGTAATTTTTAGTGGTTCTGTGCCAACTGACACCAATTTTTCTGATGGAGGATAAGATGGGGAGAAAACCAAGGGTTGAATTCGAGGGAGCTGTCTACCACGTGATCAAGCGGGGAAACAACCGAGCCTATATCTTTGAGAGTCAAGAGGATAAAGAAGACTTCTTAAAATGCCTGGAAGCGGCCAATGATGAGGCGGCATTTAACTTGCTGGGATATGTGATTATGGATAATCATTATCATTTAATGATCGAGACAAAAGAAAAGCCGCTGCAGAAGATTATGCAAAAAATTAATAATACTTACAGCAAAAGCTATAATAAAAGACATAAACGGACGGATCATGTTTTTGGCGGTCGCTACAAGGCGCTTCTGGTAAACGATGACAAATACCTGTTAACCCTGCTAAGGTATATTCACACCAATCCGGTCAGAGCCGGAATTCATAAAAGTATTGCCGCATATCCCTGGAGCAGTGATTGCTTTTATCGGCAGAACATCAAAAATCCGGTTCATATCGATAAAATTCTGGATATGTTCTCGAAAAATCGGGTGGTTGCAATTAAAGCCTATCAGAGCTTCATGGAGTGCAAAGACCCAACGTTAAACGATAAAGACTTTTATGAAAAGGGTTTGGTGATCGGCGAGGAAGATAAACAAAATAACCAGCATGAAACAGATCGCACGAATAAGGAAACGCTCGATGAAATTCTAAAACGGGTCGTTTCAAATGATGAAATTTTTCATTTGATTAAGGCAGGCTCAAGGCAGCGGTTTTTACGTGAGGATAAAATTTCATATGTTAAAGCGGCGGTTGAACAGGGTTACACGTTTAATGAAATTGGCAGAAACATCGCCATCTCGGCGACGGCGGCCAATCGAATGGTGCTACAATCATCCGAAAATTTTATGGAAGGCTCTTTGTGATGAGTTATCATGAAGAAAAAACCTTGTTCGTGCTGCGTTCTCCAAAGCTACAAAGATCCGCAAAAGTAAAAAAGGGGAATTCAGTCGAATCCCCTTGAATCATTTCAGTACTAAATTTCTAAATGGCAAAAACCTTCATCATCATAAATAATCACGCCAAGGCCTGCTTGCCTGGCGGCATCAGCCAGGGTATCGACCGATACCCCAGGGATATAGCAATCGGCGGCATGACCGACTAAATGCTTTGAATGCACAATGCCGCCCACTTCCCGGTTGCGGGTTTGGCAACGGACGCCAGAAGTGATAAGCAGGGGTCGATTAAAAAAATTCCGAATCTGTTCAAGCCCGGAAATCAATGCAGTATGCATTTCAGCGGGGAAACCGTTACAGTAACGTCCTTGGCAACAACAGCGAAATTCATTCTGATGGAAATGCGGGCTCAATTGCTTAGGATCGGTGCTGGCAGCTGGAGTCGTGAGCACCTTTTGCGGTGATGAAAACAGGGCAGTATGGGTTAATGGACCAACCATCCCATCAGGGTTTAACCCCCGATCGGACTGAAATGCTTTGATGGCAAAAACGGTGCGGGGTCCGGCAATGCCATCTACCGGTCCCGGATCATATCCGGCAAGTGTTAAGGCCTCTTGAATCAGGCTAATATACATTTTGTCTTACCTCCTCATTCGTAGATTATTTGATAAACGGACAAAACCGCCCATCCATTAAACGTTTCATTTAATAAATGGGCGGTTCTTAAAAAAGATGACCAAAATAATTCAGCAATGAGCGGGTTTAATTTAAAATACTAGTTAAATAGTTTATCGCCAATATCGGTTCCCTCAGCTAAGTTTAACAAGGACACGTAAACATTAACGACAATCTGAAACAGTTCTGGGGGGATTTCCTGACCCATTTGAAGCTTGGACAGCAGGGTCGCGGCGGAGTCGTCGTGATAGATGGGGATGCCGTTTTCTTCAGCTACGTTTAGGATATTTTGAGCCACAAAACCGGTTCCAGCGGCGACGATGACGGGCGAGCTGTTTTTTTCTGGATCATAGCGCAAAGCGGTAACTCTTAGCGGCTGCTCGCTGTTTTCTTCCTCGGAATTTGAATTCTTATTTATTTGACCGTCCTGGATGTGGAGGGTCTTTTTTTTCGTTTTTTTATCTTTAGATGGTGACATCGAGTCCTACCTTTCTGAATGCCAACTTAGGGAAACGTTGCAGAATCGCCTGGCTTTGCAAATATTCGCCCACCCCATAGCCGGCAAGGGCATAACCCTGTTCCTCGACGATATTTTTTAGCTGCTCTCTGGTCGATTTTAATGTTTCGACCAATGGCCCGGGAGATTTAATATTTAAGGTAATGTTTTTATCCCGCGCCAGTAGCTCCACCTCAAAATTACCGTACCGGTCAGACTGGATCGTAAAGAAAATATCGGTTGCGTTTTCGGCATCGCCTTTTTCTCCCTTTTTTGCGGTGGGATCTTTGTCAACAAAAAATTCGCCATAGGAATTCTCGTCTAAAAAACGCAGCGGTATTAAGAAGTGCATGATCGTAAAGATCGGGCTTTCGTTACGAACCAGGGTTTCTAGCAGGTTTTGAGCAGAATTGATAATTTTGGTTGAATTTTTTTCGTCAAGTGCCTGTTCCAGTAGTTGCGCCATTGCGACTTTCTCACCTTCGCCGGGGTTTTTGGTTGAAGATCCCAGGCGCTCAGCCAGAATTTCGGCTTCTTTAGCATGTAAGAAAAGCTGGTTTTTCATTTCTACAATTTCACTGTCAGTTAAGCTGGAAAGCGGTTTTAATGCTTGAGAAAAGCGCAGGACTGCCGCTTCAAGCTGCTCGGGGTTGCCCTTATCATAGCGGACAATATGGTCAATAATTGTCGCTACCGATTGATAAGTTTTATCGCTGTAAGCCTGGGATTGTAAAATTTGACGAAGTACCGGGATGGTTTCGTTTTTTAGCAGTTGTTGAATCTCCTGATAGTTGAGATTTTTTGAATTTAACAGGCTTTCAATCCGCGCCATACGCTGTTCTAACTGATCACCTAGCTTGCCATTTTGAGCGGCCTTTAAATTGATGAGATTCTGAAGTTCCTGATTGGGTTGCTCTTTTCCATTGGATTTATTTAAAACAACTTCTAGTCTTATCAGCTGTTGTTCGAGCATGGCTCGCTCTTTAGAGGGAAGCGTCATCAGTAATCGGCTGGTTTCTAAGAAAATACCGTTAAGGGTCTGGTTTCGGTTCACATAGGCATCGTAGTGTCGGAGAATCGAGACAATCGCGTCTTTTAACTGGGGATATCCTTCTAATTTAGCGAGTGATCTTAGGCTGTCAAAAAAAGAACCCTTGAATATCGAATTGGTTTTGTCCCGTAGCAAGAGTTCGCTCAAAAGATCCTGAGAATTGATAAACAGCCCCTCTAGTAGTTCTTTGGGTAAGGCGCCGGCCGATGATTCGAAAAGCTCAGAAATCAAAACAAGTTTTCGCAGCGCATCGGCTTCAGCGGTGGTGCTGTTCATCAGCGGTTTTAGAATTTCTTTCTGTAAATTCTGAAACAGGGTTTCCCGGAAGCTCTCTTTTTGGTAGTCTTCAGAGACCGGTTTTATTTTGCTGGCATTACCGGTGTTGTTAATGTCAAAAACCGAATCACTGGGCGTATGTTTACTGGGAATATCATTTACTTTTGGGGTGGAGACAGTTGAGGTGATTTTGATACTATCCAACTGAGAGTTCCT
Organism: uncultured Acetobacterium sp.; assembly: GCF_927416815.1. Classification (NCBI taxonomy): domain Bacteria; kingdom Bacillati; phylum Bacillota; class Clostridia; order Eubacteriales; family Eubacteriaceae; genus Acetobacterium; species uncultured Acetobacterium sp. The sequence goes on from NZ_CAKMJU010000032.1 coordinate 23,077, forward strand.
TTCTATAACGTATTATTGTTAGTTTAGATTATACTGTATTAGCAATAGATAATCAATCATTTCAGAATTGAATTAAAAAGTCGGTAAGGAAAGCTAAAGAAGGGCAGCAATTTTAATAAACCGCTAAGGAATCAAGTGTCGCTGACGATATTATATAAAGCGAATATATCAGCTAAATCAATCAAAGCCGGGTTAACCGCTCAAAAATCCTCTGCCAAGCTTGATAAACTTGACGCGATTGGGGTATATCAACAAGGAATTAAAAAATAAAGTGCATTTAGTACAAAAAGCCGATATAATAAATTAAGATAAAAATTTCATGTATATAAAGGATGGACAAAATGAGTAATTATGATTCTGGAAATGATTCCATTTTAGAGATGTATATTTTTGAATCGGAAACACTGCTTGATCAATTAGAGGAAATTTTACTTCAATCTGAAGACAATGCGGAATTAACACCGGATGACATTAATGAAATCTTCCGGATTATGCATACCATAAAAGGTTCTTCGGCGATGATGGAATTTGATATGCTGGCGCATTCCTCACATAAGCTGGAGGATCTATTTTTCGTTATTCGAGAAAATGGAATCAAGAAAGAGGATTTTGGCGATTTAATGGATCTGGTTCTTAATTTCTCGACCTTTTTAAAAGGCGAAGTTGAGAAAATTAAGAATAACGAAACCTTGCTGGATGAAAACGAAGAACTGATTGTTGAAACTGAGGCCTTTTTAAAACGGATCAGGGGATTATCCCAAGACACTGAGGCAAAAACACCAGAAGATCTCATCGCCAGCCCTTCGGATGATAGCCAACCGGATATGTTGGAAACTGCTGATGAAGAGGATTTCTTCGGAGATATCAGTTTTGAAGAAATAATGAGTGATGAAATTGAGGATAGCGAGGAGAATACAGACATGGATCAGATCAGTGATAAACTAAACATTTACTGCCTCCACACCCGCTTCAACGAAGATTCCCAAATGGAGAATATCCGCGCCTTTATGCTGGTTAACAAACTGGAATCAATTGGCAAGGTCATTAAAACGATCCCGGAGCAGCTCAATAACAATCCCGAAGCGGCGGGAACAATCCTTAAGAATGGGTTTTTCTGTCATCTTGAAACAACCGCTGATAAAGAAACCATTGAAAATATTGCACTAAGCATTCTATCAGTCAAACGCATCGATTTTGTTGATTGTTTTGAGGAAGAAGTTAAGCTAGAAATTGATGCCAAACCGGAAGATGTCGTAACTACAAAAAAAGCGATTGAAAAGGTTAATGATCCCAACAAACAGAAAAACAATGTTCAAAACCTGATTAGTGTTGACTTAAATAAGCTTGATACGCTAATGAACTTGATTGGTGAGATTGTTATTACCGAATCGATGGTTTTTGGCAGTGTTGGCATGGAAGGAAAACGGGATGAGAGTTTTGAAAAAGCCTCAACCCAATTGCAGAAACTAACCGATGAATTACAAGACATCGTCATGTCGATTCGGATGATTCCGATATCTGGCACCTTTAAAAAAATGCAACGGATTGTCAGAGATGTCGGCAAAAAGCTGAAAAAAGAAGTTGAATTCATCACCATGGGTGAAAGTACCGAGGTTGATAAAACGATCATCGATGGCATTGCTGATCCGCTGATGCATTTGGTTCGAAATGCCATGGATCACGGTCTTGAAAGCACGGCAGAACGAATTGCAGCTGGAAAAAACCCGGTCGGCAAGGTGATTTTATCGGCTCAGAATGTTGGTGGAGATATTATTATTTCGGTCAGTGATGATGGCAAGGGACTGGATCCAGTCGGGATACTGGAAAAAGCCAAGGAGAAGAAACTGCTGGTGAAGCCAGAAGAAGAGTATTCAGAAAAAGAAATTCTTAACTTAATTATGGCGCCAGGTTTCTCGACCAAAGAAACAGTGACTGAGTTTTCCGGTCGTGGGGTAGGTATGGATGTGGTTAAAAAGAATATTGAAAAAGTCGGGGGATCTATTTCAATAGAAAGCGAAAAAGGTTCCGGCACCAATATTTTCTTAAAAATTCCGCTGACCTTGTCGATTATCTCTGGTATGGAGGTGTTAGTTGGAGAGGATATTTACGAAATCCCGATTAGTAATATTCGCGAGACCTTCAAGATTACCTCAAACCAATTGATTAAAGATCCGGACAACAACGAAATGGTTATGATCCGTGGGGTATGCTATCCGCTGATTCGGCTCCATGATATTTTTGAAGATAAAAAATGCGAGACGCATATTGAAGATGGTATCCTCATGCTGGTCGATTCCGGGGATACATTTGCCTGCTTGTTTATGGATGATCTGATTAAAAAACACCAGATTGTTGTCAAACCGATCCCCAAGTACCTAAACCATTATTCCATTAAGAATTCAGGAATTGCCGGCTGCACAATTTTAGGAAATGGTAGTATCAGCTTGATTGTTGATATCCCGGCTATTTTAGATCACTATTAAGAAGCACTACTAAGCAGTAACAATAGAATCATAGTTAAAGATAAATACTAAGAGGTAAGAAAATGATAAAACTGAAGGAAGACGAGTTTCAGGCCATTACTAGCTATGTGCACTCTAATTATGGGGTTGATTTACGAAAAAAGCGACACCTGATTGAAGGGCGCTTGAGTCATTATGTGTCCCAACTGGGCTACAGCAATTACATGGATTATTTTGAGTATGTCAAGAACGATAAAAAGAATGATGAAATTAGTGTGCTCATCAATAAGCTGACCACGAATCATACCTACTTTTTACGGGAAAGTGAGCATTTTGATTTTTACAAACAGCAGGTGCTTCCTTGGGTCGATGAAACAACAAAAGCCAAAGATTTACGGGTATGGAGTGCCGGCTGTTCGTCGGGCCAGGAACCCTATACGCTGGCCATGATTACCCATGATTATCTGGGTAATAAGATAAGTTCCTGGGAGAGTACCATCCTGGCTTCCGATATCTCAGACAAGGTTTTAATGACTGCCAAATCGGGCGTTTACTCGAAGGAAGAGCTTGCCAAGATCCCCCAGGAATGGAAACGAAAATATTTTAAGGACTATGATGAGGAATATCTATCGGTCTCAGAACCGATCAGAAAAGGAGTGGCCTACCGAAACTTTAATTTACTGTCCCGATTTCAATTTAAAAAGCCATTTCATGCCATCTTTTGTCGAAATGTGATGATTTATTTTGATAAACCGACAAAAAACGACGTCGTTCAGAAGTTTTATGATTCATTACTCCCCGGCGGCTATTTCTTTATTGGACAAAGTGAATCGCTGGCTTCGGTCGATCATTCCTTTAAATATGTTAAACCTTCCATTTATCAGAAAGAAGGCTAAAGTTTTTGCTAATTTGGCCGAAGTAATATTAAGATAAGTGTTATAAAATTGTCTTTAATGATTACGAAAATAGATTATAAAGTTTGGAGGGATAAAAAATGTCAACATCAGTTAATTCATCAACGAGTCCATTAATGGCCAAAACCGGGATGGCTGGTCTGGTTTCAGGATTGGATACGGATTCTTTAGTTGAAAGTTTAACTAGCTCGAATCGGGGAAAAATTGAAAAACAACAACAAAATATTCAGCGCTTGGAATGGAAACAAGAGTCATATCGAAATATATCAAAGGCTTTAAAAGAATTTCAGAGCAAGTATTTGGATGTTTTATCTGCCACCAATTTCAGAAGTGCTTCGCTTTACAATACCATTAAAGCATCGACAACTTCGTCTAAATTGTCGGTTTCAGCCACTAGTGGGGCAGTAGCAGGTACCATAAAAATTGCGAATGTCCAGCAATTAGCGACGCGTCAGACCATTAGCGGTACTGAGGGTGTTTCAAAGCCACTAACAGGAAATGTCGATGTTACGAATTCGGGTTTGTTAGACGGTATTTCTGGCGATGTAAGCAAGTCCTTTTTACTAAAACTCGATGGCAAGGTGCGTACGGTTACACTTGATGCAGCTTTTGCAGCGGCAGCAGCTGGATCTGATGGATTTGAAAAAGCCATGCAAGATAAAATTGATAGCATCTTTGGGAAAAAGTCGGACAATAGTCCAATTGTCGAGGTTTCATTAACTCTTGAAGGAAAGCTCGGGTTTTCATCCGGCGGTTCGCAATTGACAGTAAATGCCCTTAATGGAGATACAGAAACACTGGCAAAGCTAGGCTTTACTGAGGGACAAACTGATCGTCTTACGACCACCAAAAGCTTGGCAGATCTGAGATCTTCTTTAGGGGTTGCCTTAGATGGTGATGACTTTAATTTTTCAATCAACGGAAAAGATTTTTCGTTTAAAAGCACTGACACCCTTGCAGCGGTGATGAGTAAAGTCAATTCGAGTGGGGCAGGAGTGACCATGGCCTATTCTTCAATCACTGACAAGATTTCTTTGACCGCAAGCGAAACGGGTTCGGGTGAAAATATTAATATTGCACAAACCACCGGAAATTTGATGGAATCCCTGGGACTTTTGGGAGGAAAATCCAGTACAGAATATGGACAGAATGCTGAACTGGAAATCAATGGAATCGCAGTAGTTAGATCTTCTAATAATATTGAAGTTAACGGCGTTAAGATAGAGCTAAAAGAAAAAACAGCAATTGGTGAAGAACTCGTCATTAACATGAGCACCGATACCACCGATCTGAAAGAAAACATCAAGAACTTTGTTACGGACTATAACAATTTGCTCGATATGATGAATGGATTGGTCAAAGAAAAGGCGGATAAAGCCTTTACGCCCCTAACTGAAGCTCAAAAAAGTGAAATGAGCGAAAAAGAAGTCGAAAACTGGGAAAAGAAAGCAAAATCTGGTTTATTACAAAACGACAATGCCGTGCGAACCATTACCGCAAAAATGCAGTCAATGATTTATGGTTCGGCGGTAAAAGGCGGGATCAATCTTTTTAGTATGGGGATTACATCGACAGGTTATACTGAAAATGGCAAGCTAAAAATTGATGAAGAAAAATTGCAGACCGCCTTGGAAACTCGCGGCGATGAAATAAAAGACTTGTTTACAACAGAAAATACCGGGTTGGCCAATCAGCTCAATTCAATTATTGACAGTGCAGCTAAAACGAGTGGTGCAAAGGGCAGCCGTGGTTCGCTAATTGAGCTGGCTGGTTATGAATCAACCCTTTCAAGTACTGAAAACAGGATCACGGAAACGATAACCCGGACAAATAAAGATATTGCAAAACTGAAAGAAATGTTAAAAAAACAGGAAACACATTATTGGAGTAAGTTCTCAGCTCTGGAAACAGCGCTTCAGCGGTTAAACGTTCAAGGCTCGATGATCGCATCATTTGGTTCAGATTCATAATCTTAGAAAGGAGGAATTGTAATGCAACATGCTAATGCTTATCAGGAATCAAAGCGATATGCGATCGAATCCTTATCAAAAGGAGAGGTAGTTATCAAGCTCTTTGAGGAAGCAGAAAAACAAGTAAAAATGGGCATAATCTTAATTGAAAAGGATAGTTTTGCTAAGGCATACAATTGTATTGCAAAAGCTCAAAAGATTATCACCTCTTTGAATCTTTCTTTGGATATGCAGTATCCCATATCAATGGAATTAAATCAGATGTACAGTTTTATTTTTGATAAATTAGGTGAAGCAAACGCCAGTCGCGATATCCAATTATTACAAAGTATCATGGCTTTGATTGTAGATCTGAAAGATTCGTTCAAGGAAGCAGAAAAAATGAGCAACCCTTTAAAATCCCGGTGACTGTCAAATGAATGATGGTTCTCATGAGTTATGTCAGGAAAAAATTCTTATTTTAAAAGAATATGTTACAAAGGGTGAAGAAATTCTCAGCAGCATAGAGGACTGGGAAAGTTTGGCTCTAATCCTCGAAGAACGGGATCAGCTCATTCAGCGGCTACAGAATATGGAAGAGCATTTTACCGGATTAAAGCGAAACCAAGTCTGTACCAGTCAAGAAAAACAGCAAATTGATAATCTGGTCAAACTTATTCAAGATATGGATCAAAGCTGTATTCATCTCATTCAGGCTGAACAACAGAAGACCTTGCAGGATTTGAAAAAAAATCAGCAAAACCAGAAAGTAGCTGATTATGAAATTAGCTTAACCCCAAGCCATGGAACTTTCCTCGATGCAAAGAAATAAAATAAATCAAAAGAATAAATTAAAATAACCTAAAAAAAGCAACCGTGGTTGCTTTTTTTTGCGTGACACCCTATAATGAAATTAGTGAGAATAACATATTATAATGTTGCTTTTGTTCGCGATGCTGTTTTAATAATATGAAAACCGATAGATAGCTTTGATAAACGGCTAACTTAACTTCAACTTAGGCAGAACAGAAATCTGATTGTTGTTTTTTAAAAAATATGGTATTATGTTAATATCCCGAGTTTGACACTTGAACAAAAATAAAATCCTGTAAAGCCTTGATACAGCAGGCTTTGCAGGATTTTTCTGTGATGTAAAAAGTGCGTACTTTTTTATTTTTTTGTGTCTTTGAAAATTTTTTTCATATTTTGCACAGAAACAATCTGGTAATCAGTTCGGAATCCAAAAGCTTCATGTAATGCATCGGTAAAATTAGTTCTCGTGTAGGTTGGAACATAGCCTTCGCCTTTAACCTCAAAGAAATCCATATCCCTTAGACCCGTGACAATCTCACGACAGGTGAATGCTTCATTTAGTCGCTTTTCAAGCAGCCGATAAATAATGAGCGATATAAAGCAAGTCGTAAAGTGTGCTTCAATCCTGTCATCGTTGCTTAAGTAGACCGGTCTTGCTTTGAATTCGCTTTTCAAAATCCTGAAACATTCTTCAATTTCCCATCGCCTGTGATTGACCTTAATGATTTCAGATACAGCATCGTCAAGGTTCGTACAAACACCATAAAAACCATCGAAGGCTTCTTCTTTTTGGATGACCGCCTGATCAATGCTGTATTTTTCTTTCTCGGCAATTTCACCATCAGGCGTATAGCTTGTTTTATGAATAAATCGTTTATAGTCGTTCGCATTGCATTTCCTGATTTTTATCGGATTGTTTTCAATTATTTTTTGAGCTCTTTCGATTTGAGCTTTGCGGATATTACGCTGATAATCCCTGTATTTGATTGAGTAGGTGACAATAAGCCGTTGTTCAAAGTTGTTTTCTTTAATCCAACGCTCCTTGTAAAATACTTTGGATATGATTTTTGCTTTTTCTTCTGGGGTCGCTTGATCCATTATTTCATCAAGCTTAGAAATGTCATAGGTTTTAGTACTGCCCGAAAGCTTCCAGCCTTCAGCATCAAGCGCCCATTTTTTCAGATGTGCTTTTAACTTTTTGAGTGACTGGGTTGTAATAAATGCGCGACCCTCTTTGTCGTTAAATTTTCGGTTATCTTCTGAAGCCAGCCCTGCATCGGTGCAGACGATAAATTTAGAGAGCTCAAAATCAGAAATAATTTTCTTTTCCAAAGGCTTTAAAGTCAGTTGCTCATTCATATTCCCGCGATTAATGCTAAAAGCCAGCGGAATGCCGTCGCCATCCATAAACAAACCCATTTGAATAATGGGGTTCGGTCGGTGTTCTTTTGAGGGTCCATATTGCTTATCACCATCGCTTTGTTCGATTTCAAAAAAATAATTGGTGCAATCATAGAAAAGAACACCGGTATTTCGTTTGGAAATCTTCAAGCTGTTTTCATACAAAGAAGACTGGATAAAATCGCTCTCCTTCGCGAGAAATTCGAGTGCGCGGTATATTTGATGTAAATCAAACTGAGGTTGTTCGATAAATTTTTTAGAAAGTGCATAGGTTGCGAGTTTTGAGGCAGGGAAGATCACACGACCATAAATCAATCGTGATAGAATGGCGTCCAGGTCAAAATCGAACTTATATTTTCGGGAAATATCCTTACAGATTTTATCCAGCTTGAGTTCATGATATATTTTTTGAAGGAATAGGTATCCACCGTTAAACGAGTGTTGCTCCCCTTTATCAATAAGTTTTGACTGTTTAAACGGGACAAGTATTTCCCGGTTTTGTTGCTTTTCTTTTTCATTAAGCGTTTTAATATATTCTTTAGCCCATTCATAGGGATCTGCTCCATTAAGTTTTTCACGGAGTTCAATTTCAGTTCCGAGCTTTTCAACGATCTTCGATGAATTTGATTGCGTTTTACTGTTGTAAACGGATTTTATAACATAGAGTGAAGCTGCATTTTTAGATTTGGTCACCTTAAGTCTCATGTGTTAACATCGCCCCCTAACGCCTACATTATAACACAGTGCGATAAAGTACGCAATAATTAAATGAGAAATTTGACAAAAAAACAAGCCTATATAAGGCTTTGGGGGATTTTTTCTTTATTCAACTGTCAAAGACCCG
>NZ_CAKMJU010000033.1:0-18596 GCF_927416815.1 uncultured Acetobacterium sp.
AATTTATCAGATCTTCGGGATTGTCGATCTGGTTAAACGCCGGAAAACCTCAGTGAATGAAAGAAGGTAGTGACAGAAAAAAAACGGGGAATGCTGTATTTTTGCGGCCTGCAGACCCTGTTACTCGAAATCCGGGTTAAAGCAAAAACCAAACTCTTCAATGAAAGATTTACCGTAGCGGAGATCCGTGATGACCAAGGGGTCAGACCCTCGCTCGCACCCTGTGCAATTGTCAGTTCGATTTTTTAAATGCTTTAATTCGACTGGTATAAAAACAAAAAAAAACAAGACCGGGAATCGACTTCCTTGTCTTGTGTATGGATGCTATTATAGCACAACTAAAGCGAATGACAATGGCTAGACAGCCCAATATTCTGGCAATACTTTGTGCTGATTAAACAAGGTCCTGCCCGCGCCGCCAGTTTAATTTAAAAAAGCCCGCTTTTCAGCGCTTTTGCAGCGCTAGAAAGCGGGCTTGCTGATTGCTGGTAAATTTCTCTCACCGGTGTTAGATTTCTGCTGAGCTACTGCTAAAATCAGCTGCATCAACCCATTCGGCAAGAGCCACCGGCATCAGCCGAAAAGCATTTAAATATAACTGAATCCCAGTTATGACCAGCAGCAGCACAATCCCCACCAGGGCAGCGATCGCCAGTGATGGGTAGGCGCCCTGAAAACCTTCGACCGCGTTTAAAGACTGGTAAATACCAAAATAACCCCAGGCAACCGGAAGCGGTAGAATCGCATTTTTAGTGACCCGGGTGACGACCACCGTCACAACCACCGCGACCATCAGGATAATAATGCCCCAATACTCGGCAGCCAGGCCAAAACCCTGCCAGTTGACACTAACCAGCCAGGAGGAGATATTGACCACGGTGGCAATGAGCAGCCACCCGGTGTACATCCCAAAGGCCGCCGGCAACAGCCACTGCTTGCCCGTCTGGATTGTCCCTAGCTGTAAGATTAGCAGGGTCAGGGTAATCGCAAAAGCCAGGATCACAAGCGCCGATATCCCAATTAAGGTATAGGAAAAGCAGATAATCCAGAGCATATTCAAGCCACTGGTCAGCCAGAACAGATAACTGATCTTATCAATCGCCTGGCCATAATAGGGATCCTTGTTTTTAATAATCATCACCACCGCAGCACCGATTAACAGGGCATAAATTAAACTCCAGATACTGAAGGTTGATGGTGCCGGTGTGATCAGGGTCATATAGCGGTCTGATAAGTCCCGTTGGGACAGGCCATTAAAGAAGCCGAATGCACCAAAACTGTTGACTACCAGGGTGCCAATTAATAGGATCAAGCCGATCCATGATTTTGTAAGTCGATTCATTGTCTTCACCTCTTCTGTTTCTATTTTATCTTAGATGCATTGTTTTGTACCCCTTTTTTTTGAAAAAATCCAATTAAATTAATATTTTTTTGATCCGATTGCAAATATTGTCATGACAGCACAGCTGCATACCGGTGATCTATAACAGACAGCCTGATTATTTAGTCGCCCTTGTGCTGGACAGACAATCAGCCATTTAGTATACTATAAGAAACCGTTTTAAAAATTTTATCCAGATAAATTCAGGTCCTATTAATTCAGGACCTATTCATTCTAGTCCTATTAATTCAGACCCTATTCATTCAGGTTTTATAAATTCAATGCCCAGCGTTGCTTGTTTTTATCACCTTTCAAACGAGGTATTTTTATGTCGATTATCCTAGCTGATTTATTTTATGCCACCAAAAACACCTACCAGCTGCAGCTGGTCGCCGGCGCAGCTGGCCTGAGCACCGCCATCGATTGGGTGCAGTTTACCGAGGACATCGCCACCACCAGTTTTCTAAAAGGCGGCGAGCTGATCATCACCACCGGCATGAGTGCCGATTCAAACAGCTGGCTCGATGATTTTATCACCCGCCTGATCGATCAAAAAACCGCCGGGCTGATTATCAATACCGGCCACTATCTGTTTGAGGAGGCCATTTCCGAGGCTCTTATCACTTTGTGCAACCGCCATCAATTTCCGCTTTTTACGATGCCCTGGAAAATCCATTTGGCCACGATCATGCAAGATTACTGCAACCGCATCTTTACCCAATCCTATCAGCAAGACCGCACCACGATGGCCTTTCAGCGGCTGCTGCTACACCCCGATGATCCCGAAACCAGCCTCGATACCCTGACTAGCCTCGGCTACGAGACCGACCTTCCCTATCTGGTATTGGTCTGTCAGGGCTCGGCCGTGCCGGCGCGACTGGTCCAGCAATTTAGCACGATCGGCACCCGAACCTATCACTTGCGACTGCGCGAGGCTGATCTTGTTATTTTTCAAAACCCTAGTCTGAGCGCCCTCGATCAGGCCATATCCAGCTTTGATGGCTTGGCTTTGCCGCAGCCAAAGGCGCCTCTTTACTTTGGCAGCGGTGATCCGGCCGCTTCCCTGGTCACCCTTCACCACAGCTACCAACAGGCGCTTTTTGCCCTGAAAGTAGCCCAAGCCCAGCAGCGCCGCTATCTCAATTTTAATGATCTGGGACTCTTTAAGCTCTTTTTTGCGGTTCCCGACAAGGCAGTCTTAGCAGCACTGGCAAACGACAGTCTGAGCCTGCTAGCCGCTCATAATCAAAAGGGGCAGTCCCCCCTGATCGATACCCTGCGGCTTTACCTTGAGCATGACGGCAGCATCCAGGCGGTCGCCGAGGCCGCCTTTAGCCATCGCAACACGATCAACTACCGGATGAAAAAAATCCGCCAGCTCTTAAACATCGATCTGATCACCCCAGAAGAAAAATTCAAGTTACAACTGGCATTTTTGATTAAAGATTATCTGGAACTATGATATCACTTGCTGTTATCACTTATGTGATCGTTCGATTTTATCATTCGATGATTAAAAACAGCCGTTCGTCACGGCGTTTTGACCAAAATATTTTTAACTGGCCGAACAGTTTTTGTAGCGTTCGCTGGCACATCACTTAATTTAAAGGAGACCCATATGAAATCACCGATCACCATCATTCCCGGCTCAGCCCCAAGTCAGTCCTTAGCCAATAACTTAACCGATAACATAACCAATAACTTAAATAAAAACTTACCCCCAATGCTGTCGCCGGCGACGCTGGCCGATGTTCGCCACTTCCATCAATCGCTGCCCCACTACCAGCCAACGCCGCTGCTGGCGCTGCCTGACCTGGCCGATAAACTGGGGGTTGCGGGCATTTTTGTCAAGGATGAATCGCACCGCTTTGGTCTGGGCGCCTTCAAAGGTCTGGGCGCCGCCTATGCCATGGCGACCATTATTGGCCGCTATTTAAAGCTGGCCGATGGCAATCTCGATTATCATTTTCTGAGCACTCCAGCGATTAAAAAACAGCTTAAGCAGCTGGTCTTTATCACCGCTACCGATGGCAACCACGGCAAGGGCGTGGCCTGGGCGGCCGCCCTCTTTGGCGCTCAGGCGATCGTGCTGATGCCCAAGGGCTCAAAGCCCTGCCGCGCTGAGGCGATCCGGGCAATTAATCAAACCACGGTGACCATCACTGACTTAAATTACGATGATGCCGTCCGCCGCGCCGCCGCGCTAGCCGATCAACACGGCTATATCCTGATTCAGGACACTGGCTTTGACGGCTATCAGGAGATCCCCAACGCCATTACCCGCGGCTATACCACGATGGCCGCCGAAGCGCTCGACCAACTCACCGATCTCGGCATTTCCAAGCCCAGCCATGTTTTTCTCCAGGCCGGGGTCGGCTCAATGGCTGGCGGTGTACTGGGCTATCTGGCTCATTATTACCAGCAAAACCCACCACTCACCACGATTGTCGAACCCGACACAGTCGCCTGTATCTTCAAATCGGCCGACCAGGGCAATGGCCAACCACTCGCGATTGGCGGCAACCCGGAAACGATTATGGCCGGTTTAAACTGCGGCGAACCCAACCCCCTGACCTGGCCAATCCTGCGCGACTATGCCAGCTTTTACGCCAGCTGCCCGGACTGGGTCACGGAGCTGGGGATGCAGACCCTAGCTCATCCGCGCGGCTTAGACCCGGCGATTGTCTCCGGCGAATCCGGCGCGGTCGGCCTGGGTCTGCTGGTGTCATTGTGTCAAGACCAACACCTGGCTGCCTTAAAACAGCAGCTAAAGCTTAATCACACGTCAACCATCCTGCTTTTTAGCACCGAAGGCAATACCGATCCAGCTGGCTATGACGCGATTATCAAGCGTGCTGATTTAGGATAAAAAGATCCACGATATCCTTCAGCCGTGCTTTCTTATAGCCTTGTCATTAACAAAGATCAAGACCTGATAAACAGCCGCATTTTTTTTAGAAAATTAAATGCCTAAACTTTTTTTGACAACAGTGAGATTTTTTGTTATTATGTTAACATCATCAAACAAACATTATGTGAAGTATATGTATTGAGTAATTCAATTTGTGAGCTTGTTTACGTATTTATCTGAATGTGGAAATAAGTAAGCTTATTATTAAACCAATGAAATTTACATGGAAAAACATCCTGGATGGAACTGGGGCTTGTATAGGATCATCATGGTCATATACTATACTATTCTGCCTGATATTTGTTGGGCATTAAGAATGGTATAAGGTGAGTTATCTTTAGCGAAACCTAGGCACTCTAACTCTGTGAAGACAGCGTTAGAGTGCCTTTTTTTATGGTTTTTTCCCAGCCACAAAGAAACTCTCAAATTGCCTATCCCTTCACCTGCCTTGTTTTTATTATGAATCTGAAAGGAACCGTAACATGCAAGAAGCAATCAAATTAACACAGAAACATTTGAATACTGACCAATCCTCAGACTATTTAATGGATAAATGGACTGACTGGCGTTGGCAATTAAACCATACCATTCGTACCGTCGAAACGGTTGAAAAAATTATGGGGATTCAATTTCCCGATCAACAGAAACAAGAAATTAAAAAAACCATTGAAAAATTTCCGATGGCGATTACACCCTACTATCTGTCATTAATCGATGACGATGATTATCAAAACGATCCGGTTTTTAGACAAAGTTTTCCCAGTATTGATGAGTTAATGATCACATCGATTGACATGGAAGATCCCCTTCACGAGGACAAAGATAGCCCCGTCCAAGGGATTACCCATCGTTATCCAGATCGGGTACTGTTTCACGTCAGTAATGTCTGCGCCATGTATTGCCGCCATTGCACCCGCAAAAGAAAGGTTGGCGATGCGGATTCAGTGCCGTCTGAAGCGATGATTTTAGCCGGGGTCGACTATATCAAAAATACCCCGACTGTCCGCGATGTGCTGCTTTCTGGCGGCGATCCATTCCTGCTATCAGACGAAAAGCTCGATTATATTCTCGGACTGATTACCGCCATTCCCCATGTTGAAGTAATTCGGATTGGCTCCCGTACGCCGGTGGTGCTACCCTATCGGATTACTGACAAACTCGTCAACGTGCTCCGTAAATACGACAACCTGTGGATCAACACCCACTACAATCATCCCCGCGAAATTACCAAAACCTCGATTGCCGCATTAAAAAAACTATCCAGTGCGGGAATTCCCTTAGGCAATCAATCGGTTTTATTAAAAGATGTCAATGACTGTCCCCAGATTATGAAAAAACTGGTTCATAAATTAGTCGCGAATCGGGTTCGTCCCTACTATCTCTATCAATGTGATTTATCAGAAGGGCTTGAACATTTTCGAACCAACGTAGGCAAGGGTATTGAAATCGTCGAGAGTTTACGCGGTCATACCAGTGGTTTTGCCATTCCCACCTATGTGATTGATGCCCCCGGTGGTGGCGGTAAAATTCCGGTGATGCCAAACTACCTCATTTCCTGGTCGACCAATAAGGTCATCCTAAGAAACTATGAAGGCGTCATCACCACCTATCAGATGCCTGATAACTATGAACACACGGCCTGCGACTTAGACTGTAAAAATTGCAATCTGCAATTAAAATTAAATAGTGAGGAAAGTAACCGTAAACCGATTGGTATCTCTAAACTGCTTTGCGATTATGAAGAAACGATTACCCTGATTCCGGAAAATCTTGAACGTGACCAAAGAAATCTGATTGACGAGGTCGTCGTATGACCGATATCATTGAAACTTATGGCAAGAGTCTTATCCAGCACGGGAAAAACAGCGATCGCATCTATTTGATGAAATGTGATACTGCGGCACCCGACCAAATCATCACCGATATGAACCAATTAGCACATGCTAAAAATTATTCAAAAATTGTTGCTAAAATTCCCGAATCGCTCGATCCAATCTTTAAAGCCAATGGTTATCAGGAAGAAGCCGAAATCCCAAGTTTTTATCGCGGCAAAGAAAGCTGTAAGATGCTGGTCAAATACCTCTGTCCAAAAAGAAAAAATCTTGCCAACGAGATTAAATTAAAGCAAATTCTTACTTACGCTATTGCCAATAAAGACAATCCGGTCACTAAAACCCTGCCCCCTCAATACCAGATCAGACGATTACTCGAATCCGACATTCCTTTACTCGCCCAGCTATACAACAAGGTATTTAAAAGCTATCCCTTTCCTATTTTTGAGGCCAGCTATCTGCGTGAAACGATGGCCGACCAGGTTTTATACTTTGGCGTATTTCTCAGTGGTCATCTGGTTGCCGCATCTTCTAGTGAAATGGACCCCGATAATTTGAATGCTGAGATGACTGATTTTGCGGTGTTGCCCAAGTATCGTGGTCAACAGCTGGCCCTTCATCTCCTCCATGACATGGAAAAATATATGACGCGTAGCGGCTTCTGCCTGCTCTATACGATTGCCCGCGCCTCTTCCTTTGGAATGAATACCACCTTTGCCCGCGCTA
Source organism: uncultured Acetobacterium sp. (assembly GCF_927416815.1). Classification (NCBI taxonomy): domain Bacteria; kingdom Bacillati; phylum Bacillota; class Clostridia; order Eubacteriales; family Eubacteriaceae; genus Acetobacterium; species uncultured Acetobacterium sp. The sequence continues at coordinate 6,851 of NZ_CAKMJU010000033.1, forward strand.
ATTATCAATATGGTGGTACCCTGATTAATAATACCCAGATTTCCGGCTCAATTGAATCGATGAATATCTGGTACAAAGAACTGGCCAACGTTCAATAGACTTTAATAAGCATTCGGTGCGTTAAACCTGCCCAAGCCGCCAACAAGCCCTTGATTGCTTTGACAGTCAAGGGCTTGTTCTGATCGACCAATTTATGACTATTCTTTGTTTTATATATCCGACTTCATAAGATATTAATCAATCAGATCATTTTGGAATCTGGAAAGATGTTCATAGGGAAGAATCAGTCTGCCGCGAAAGAGGCCGCAACCATCGTTGATCAGCGAATTATCCATGGCTGAAAACATATTGACATCCAATTTTGATAAATCAAGCTGCTGCAAGCGGATCCCTCTTTCATAGGCATTATCAAAATAAATATTTTCCCCTTGGGGAATGGCCTCTCGTCTGGCTCTTTCACTTTCCTGCCGTTTTTCATAACCTAAATGATTGGCCGGACCAATCTCTGCAAAATCGTCCATTTCTTTGGTGCGAAGCTGGACTTCCACATAACAACGGGCAATGTTATCATAAAATGTGATATGGAGCGACCGATAGCCATTCGGCTCTGCATCGGCAATATAATCCCGATAATAGGGGCTGACATGCTCTTTTAATAAGGCCGATTTTTTCTGACGCTTTAAGGAAGATGGTTCGGCGGTAAAGCCCCGTTCCTCTAGAAAACCAGGCAACTGGTTGGCGACATCATAGAGATATTTTAATTCTTCTTCGGCGCAAATCTGCCCTGCTTTTAAATGACATTTAGGTAACGAAATCACAATTCGGTATGCAATCAGGTCGCGAAAACAATTTAATGCCTTTTTTAGTTCCGGCAGAGACGGGTAAAGACCGTGTTTTATATAATGCTCATAAATACATTCGACAATGTAGCCATTAAATTTTGATTCGGCGCGGATCAGCGATTTAATTCGTCCCTTAAAGGTAAAAGCCAGAAAGGGATAGTCGTTGGCCATCAGTTTATAAAATTCGCGAATCCGCTGCGACTGCGAAGTCAGGAAATCATTATGCTGCAACAGTTCAGCAATTTGCAGCAGAAAATTACAGTGCCAAAGATCAACCTGATTATCGGAATCTTTGGCCGACTGTTTCAAATCATCAGAATAGCGCTGTAAAATCTTCAGCACGGTATCGCCGGCGTATAAGTAGTCATTTAGTTTTTTCACAGATGGATATTCCTTTCCAAAGTGCTGATAATGTATAATAATTATGTAATATGAACGTCGATTATGCATTTTAATACTTTCAGCTTCCACTACTTTTGAACTAGTGGAAGCGTGTCACTTTAACCAAAAGGTTCGAACATTTACTGATTGCGTTTTTCTGATTAAATTGGTTGAATGCTTAACACTGCAGCAATTGCTATCAATAAACTCAACAGGGTTCCAACAAGATAATACTCCGCAAATGACGGGTCTTTAACAATTTTATCGTATCGCGTCAGTGATTTTGCTGCAAAGATTATTCCAACAGCGGCATATTGATTCAGCATCACCAGTATAACAACAAGTATCCTCTCCAGGATACCAATAAGTTTTCCCGCATTTTTATATTCTGTTTCTTCTATACCCTCTTTACCAGTATCAGTTCCATTGGTCATGATATTTCCACGAATCTTTTCTTTATTGTTAATTTCTCTTATTATGATATTCCCTGGCTTACCAATCAATAAAAACACAAAAACAATGCGCAGGAGTATCGAAGATGTCATAATCATTCCCAGTGTCTGATAAAAAGACAGGAGATTTTGACCGAATTGATTTAATGCAATCGTACTATCATTTGCATAAATGCATGCAAATATGATGACAATTGCTATGTGTGCGATTTGATCAACGAGAAAAATATTCCGGGTGATAAAACTCTCCGAATTCCTTTTAAACTGAATTTTTACTTTTAATAAGTCGATAAAAAAATGACTGATGACAACAGGCAAATAAACATAAATGAAAATATCTGAATTCAGAACAGGTGAAATCGCTACTAATAGTACCAATGCATAAATCAAAGCATGTTTGTATAAAATGTTCCGTTCTTCTTTTTTTCCATTTGCCATTTCTTCTGTCTGCAAATAAAAATCACCAATGAGGTGGCCACATACTAAAAGCCAGAACAAGTTATTCTCAATCATCATTGTCATTGCTCCTGTCTCTGTTAGTTGTGTTAGACATCAAACTTAAATACTTTTCTGCAGCTGTCGTATTATTTTGCATCTGATAGATATATGCCATCTTCTGATAAATATTTTCCGCTTTTAATTGATCTTTTAATTCGTATACAGCCAATGCCTTCTGATAGTATTCAAGTGCTTTGTTAAATTCCTTTTCTGCCAAAAACAGATTGCCGATATTTTTATAACTACCTGCTGTAGCAGGATGATTTTTCCCCAACGATTTTTCGCGAATTTCTAGGGATTTGAAATAATATTCCAACGCTCGCGCATAATCCTTTTTGATCGATAAAACAGTGCCAATATTATTATAGCTATCCCCTGTGTCCGGATGGTCAGCCCCAAAAATTCGCTCTCTTATTTCCAAGGACTTTCCATAATACTCAAGTGCTTTATCATCTTCGCCTAATTTCCAATATATGATTCCCATATTATTGTAAATCGCTGACGTGATTTTGTCATTTAGTTTAAAGTCATCAATATTATTATTCAACGACTTCTGATAAAATTCAAGTGCACGATTATATTGCTTCATAGATGAATAGACGTCACCCAGACTAATAGTTGTTGATTGAGTATCAGCATGATTCACTCCCAACACCTTTTGCCTAATTTTGAGGGCTTGTTCATAATTCTTAATTGCTATGTCATATTTACTCATTGCCTGATAGACATTTCCCAAGCCGTGATAAATAGCCGCTGTTTCAATGTGTTCAAAACCCAATTGTTTTTCTTTTATTGCCAATGCTTTTAGATAATACACCAGCGCTTCCTTGAAATTATGCTCTTGATAATACAGATTACCCAATCCATTATAAACATTAGCTGTCTCAGAATCTTTGATCCCAAAATATTTCTCTCTTATTGCCAATGCTCTTTTAAAATAATTCAGGGATTGTTGGTACTTACTTTTTTCCAAAAAGAGATTGCCTAAGCTATAGTAGGTAGAAGCCAGATCAGGATGTTCAGGTCCCAATACTTTTTCTTTTACCTGTATTGCTTTTTGATAATATTCAAGGCTTCTGTCTTGATCTCCTATTATTGAATATAGGTTTCCTAAATTATTGTAGGTCGTTCCAATTCCAATTTGAAGACTTTCAGGCTTCTTTGCTAATATTACTAAAGCCATTTGATAGTATTCCAACGCATCATTATATTGACCTTTGGTAAGATAGACATTACCGATGCTATTAAAAATAAAAGCTGCCACGGGATGATCCTGTCCGAATATTTTTTCGTTTATTTTAAGTGCATTTTGAAAATTTTCTAGAGCTTCATCAAACTTCCCCATCTTATAGTAAACATTTCCAATACTCTCAAAATTAGTAGCAATTTCGGGATGATCCTGTCCAATTTTTTCGACTCTAATGTTCATTGCTTTTTTGAAATTGTCTAAGGCAGCTTCATAATCGTTTTGCAGCATTAAATAATTACCCGTATTAAAATAACTCATCGCCTGATTAATCTTGTCCCCTTCAAAATTAAAATCATATTCATTGCGTAAATATTCCTGTAATGAATCGATAATCTTACGGTAGTCGTCATAATGCCCCGCTTTGAGGTGCCTGGTTATCGTTGAGGGATTTAACCCCAATTCCTCAGCAATTAGATTTTGCTGACCTTCCGTTCCATCCATTTTCCAAGCTACTTCTTTTTGTTTTTCAGTCCAACCACTCATAATTAAATCAACTGCAACACATAAAGAATTAATCAGATCCTGATCGTTTTTTCCAGTTTTATAATGGACTGGAAAAGACTTTCTGATTTTATTATCCTTTACTTTTTCAATTCCTTCACGCGCAAAATAATATGCGGGACCATCCGCTCCGATTGCTTTATCCGGATTTATTTTTGTATAAATATCGCTGATCCCTACTCCAAAGCGTATTGGATGTGGATATAACTCTTTTGTGATCAGTTCAATGATGACAATCGATAACGAAGGCGCACTTAATAAACCTTGAAATTCATCTCCTAGCGTGATCGTAAATTTCGAGACAATACTTTCCCTAAAATCGTTATTGATGCGTTCCAATAAGGTCTCTAACTTTTCTTGAACACTCTTTCGTTCTAATTGATTGATCGATTTCGATTTTATTAAATCACCTATAATTGCACAGTACATATATTACCTTCTTCATATTTTAATCATCATAACACTTAATATATGCAATTTCAATACATTTGCGTATATTAGTGCAATATTTTTGAAATTGCACTAATATACTGTATGTCGATAGTTTCTTAAACATAGTTCGAATTTCGATAAATTTTCAAAGGTTCCAAAAGAACTGGTTAATGATGCTGCGTGTGATTCTGATCAAAATGGCTGGCCGCCTCTTCCGTTCCGGACGATCCACCTGGCCGAATCTTAGTTCCATTTTTCGATATTTGGATCGGTTTCACGACCTGCTTGTTATTCTAGAATAACAACCTGAGAACCGATATCCGATCCCTTAGAAAAGTTTATCATAGATTGTCGGTTCGTAAAATCCGGCCACCTTCTCGCCATCTCTCTCCAACACTTCTTTGACAAATAGTTTATCGCGAACGACCCGTAAACTAAATTTAAACAGCGTATCGGCAGCAAACCGGCTGATATTTTCACCGAAGAATTCACCATTTGATTCCATTAATGCTAACGGTTCAAATCGCGGTGAGACCACTAAGTCGCGATAATCGATCTGCAATTGCTCATTTGTATTAGTAAATACTTCCCGTTCAATATCCGCCGGTATCTCATAGGACGTTAGCTTAATGCTATTTTCACACGCCACTTGATATAAAAACAAATAGTGCTTTTCAATTTTTTGATCGCCCAAGTCAAAATAACTTTCCTCAATCACAAATTGACCGGTAAAATTTAGTGGTAAATTTATCGTCTTATCATTACATCTGCCAATGATATGTTTTGCGTAGGGATGAATCCGCTTGCCAAGCTCTTCTTCTTTCTGACATTGTGCACGATTATCAAAATTACCGCAGAGAAATTCCATAAAACGGTTAAAATCAATCATCAATCTTACCTCCATTTAAATCGATCAATTTAAGTTTTTACTTGGCTTAGACTTTTTTTCATCTTCAGTTTTTCTGCATACATCAATTCATCTGCTAACTTCAGATAGTCCGTCAAATCATCGTCAGCTTGATCCGGCATAATTTCAACAATCCCGATAGCCAACGAGGTGCCTCGATCAGCCTTGCCATATTCACAGCGCAACCGCGCCATAATCACATCTGCCATCTGTGAATTACATTGCTCCAAGATCACCAGAAACTCGTCGCCGCCCAGTCGAAACACCGTATCCTGTCCTTTTCTGACAACCTTCTCGAAGCATTCGGCAAGATACTGTAAAAGGTGATCACCTTCGTCATGACCCAAGCTATCATTGACTGTTTTAAAACCATTGACATCAATCATGACCAGACAGAGACCGATCAGTGACCTTTTTGATCTGGCCACGATCTGGGGGCTTTCCAGATAAAAATACCGTCGGTTGAAAAGACCGGTTAAGGAATCATGGACAGAAATTTCCTTTAACTTATCATTCAAAACCGCGAATTCGATATTTTTCTTTTGCAGTTCTCTTTTGGCATTGGACAATTCGCTATTCATTCGCGAAATCTCATCAAACAGCGATGACTCATTCTGGAGCTTATCCTTATAAAGCTGTCGGACGCTGTTTGTCAAGCGGCTGTTAATTCGAGACATTTCCTCATAAAACGACACCAGATTTTCAGTTTCGATGCCGATAACCAGCATCGTTTCATCATCGACGATACTGACAAGACACGAATAACTCATAAACTCAATTTTTGCCACCAATCCCTTCAGATAAAAGCCATTACTGCCAAAAGCTTTATTAGCGATTATTTCCTCCCAGTCTTTGACACTTTCAGCCAGCAGAAAAGCCGAAAAATCATGTCCCTCTTTAATCATCGCCGGAACACCGGTGACACTGAGCACTTTTTTTACGATCGCATTGTTATCGCATAAAAGGACAAAACTGTTTTCATAGGGTTCTGTTCTAGACACGTTCGTTTACCAGCCGCTGTGCCAGCTTAACGGCGCCGACTGCATCAACACTATGGCCATCGGCGCCAACTCTTACCCACAGGCCTGGATCCATATTAAAGGGTCGTCCGCCGACAATAATTTTTGTTCCCGAGGTCTTTACCTTGATCGCTTTAATTATTTCGATGCACTGGGGCACGCGGTGAGCCGTCGTTGCTGAAAGTGCCAACACCTGGGGTTTTATCCGTTCAAGTTCACCAATTATACTTTCAAGGGGAACGTTCGCCCCCAAATAATAGGAATCCCAGTTGTTCATTTCAAAGATATCGCAGACCATTCTAATGCCAATTTCATGTAATTCATCACCAACGCAGACACCCATCATTTTAACTGTTTTTAACTCTTTGGTAAATATTTTTTCATAAAGCATCGACATGATATATTGAGTCACAACCGTAGCGAAATGTTCCTGGCCAACATTAATACGCTGACTTTGCCACAAGCGTCCAATTTCATAGAGGACATTCGTAAATATTTTAATATAGAGATCTTCGATACTGACATTTTCTCGATTGACCGCACTCAGAATAAGCTCGACCGCATCATTTCGCCGTGCTTCAATGAGTGCCAGCAGGTAGGTTTGGGCATAGTCCCGATACTCCCCGCAATTCTCCAAAAACGACTGCTCGGCCTGACCCTCCGGATTAACCACTGCGATCGCAGCAAATACGTATGTTCTGACCATTTCGCCGACGTCTTCCGCAAAGTATTCCTCGATATAGTCAACGAGAAGCGTAAGATGATCAATCAATAAGCTTTGATCAAACCCATACCCTTTTAGCACGTCATTTAGCCAAACAATATATCCATTAAAGGTAATCTGACTTTCTAACTCAATCGCATCGGCCAGCTGTCTAATATTTTCTGTCGCATCCCTGATTGAAACTTGCCGTCTTGATTCAGAAAAATTTAAACCCCTTAACTGCTGATCAACAATGTGCTCGGCAATCAAGTCTTGATTCGCTCTGAGACTCCTTAGTGTGCTTTCTTTACTTGTCATTTTCGCAAACCTCCTATTTTGATATCATTTTTATTGAAGTCTTTTCTAATTTGAAATATGGTTTGGTAATTAACTATAACAATCTAAACCGATCTCCTTGCTATAGGTGAATCGCCGCCAGGGTTCTTTCTAATGGTATAATTTCATCCCTGATTATTGAGCTGAACACACAGCAATTCAAAATAACGTTGATCTTAGTTTATCTTATTACCCTTAAAATGACCAGTCTAAACCACCAGACCATATATCCCATTGAAATCGCGACTTTTCACGCCTTTCCCTGACCCCATTGCGTTTGCAACACGTTTTTAAGATGTAAATAACCCGCTGGCTATTTTTATTGTTAATCTAAAGAAATTCTGGATAATATCTTGAGATTAACTAAGGAGGATTGTCAAATGCCTAATATCAAATCCAGTACAGATCTAAGAAATAATTACAACGAAATCTCTAAATTCTGCAACGAACACGAAGAACTATCTTCATCACTAAGAATGGTCAGGGGGACTTGGTGTCATGAGCATCGAAGCTTACCAAATGTTAAACGGCAAGCTTGAACTTTATCATGCCCTTGATCAAGGTCGAGCCGCCATTAAAGCTGAAAAAACGTCCACTGACTGATGTCATGAATGAAGAACCTACGACAAGAGATAAATCAATAGCAACCTATAGCATTGAGATCTCAGAGCCAGCCGAAAACGACCTGCGTGATATGATCCTGTACATATCTTCACAATTGTCATCGCCAATGACGGCCATGAGAAAGTTATAATCGGCAAAATTTTCGGCAACGCTATATTTTCAGCAAATAAAAAAGCTCTGAAACCCTCATATATAGGCGGTTTCAGAGCTTTACTTGTAAATTTGTCTAAGAACGCAAAAAATAATACAATTTAGCGTTTATTGAATTACGCTAAATTGTATTATTACGCTAAAAAGTATTTGATAAAAAACAAAGGGTCTGATTATTTTCCAGCGCTCACGTTCTTCAGTTTAATTAAAAGTTAGGACGTGGTATTTTCTCCACATCAAAGGTTTCGTTTCTCAGTTCTTCATTGTAGTAAGGGAATCGTGCCACCGTTGCCCGAATCTCTTTCTGTGGTCCGCCATTGTTTCCCCATAACACGACCAATTCTTGACCTTCTACAGCCAGCTCTTTGCTGATGAAAGCCAACGAGATTTCTTTGCGGTGATAATAGTCATGAATTCTTCCGGATGCCCGGCCCACCATTTTGCCATCAAGCAGTACCTTGCTGACAACAAAACGTGGCAAATCAACGGTATCACCGGCTTCATCAATAGCCTCGTAAGGTTCCACTGCGGTTCCGCGGAACTGGGAAGCAAAAACATCCCCTATATCCTCGGCATTCCATTCCAGGGTCACTACGGTGTTCGGAGGATTTTTGCCAATGGCTTCCAATGCTTCCTTCCCAATAAAATCATGTTCCCAGTTGATCAGGTAGTCCCACCCGATATCATCAGGAGTGACAAAATAGTTTTCTTCATCATCGTTACCGCTGCCGACAAAAAACTTATTGTTGTAAATTGGCATGTTTTCGAAAAATTCGGCCATGCCGGTATCGGTAGTGAAGAAAGGATACCAGTAATGGATAAACTGATTGGGATACCCCCCTGGGTATGATTGAAGGTATAGTTTTTGTTACCCAGACATTTGAGACCAAAAAGCCTGTCCGGTTTCTTTAATAGTTTCAAAGATCATATCTGCGTGCTCTATGGCACCATGAACTTCATATCCCAGACAGCCGGACATTCCCAGACGGACAATGGTCATTTCGGTGCCTTTTACATGAACCACCTTTTTACCGGCGAATTTGATGTCATGCAGATCACACTGACAAACCGTTTCCATTATTTCAAGGGACTTTGGCCCATCAATCTGATAAAAGTATTCATCCTGGACATAAACTCCGGTGACATCCATTTCCTGAGACTGAACATAATAATCCAGAACCGGTGCCAGCCAGCGGATAACCGGGGATCTCGATTTTTTCCCATATCGTGCCAGCTGCTGAATTCAGAAAACTGCTAGCTGTGGCAATCACTGTCAGGCTGTTGTCAAAAAGAGCAATCGGATTATCCAGATTTTCGGCCGCAATTTTTAAAAATTCTTCAATCCCGGCATTTTCAAGAATTGCGGTCAGCATTCGCTGATCCCAGTGATTATAAGCATTATAAACATCAAAGAGTTTTTGCATGACGGTTTCACGATCAATATTGCCAGAAATTTGCACCAGGGTATCCATTTGTTCGAGTTTAAATGAAGATAGTTCATCCCCGATTACAATCAGGTTAGCGGGAAAACCGGTTCGGCGATTTAAAAAGGACGTCGCTTCGGCAATGTAGAGTGTCTTGTTATCTGTTTCAGTAAGTGTATCCTGAAAAAAATGAACCTGGCGAAATTTTGTTTTAGTTGAAAGGGCTTTTAAGAGTACCGGTTCAAGCGTTTCCAATTCATCCAACAAAATACTTAATGCTAGTTCCAATTGTTTTTCCTGCCTTCTTTAAATTTGATTAATACACATTTAACACTATTTTATCGGTACCTTATGACAACGTCAAGATATTCATAACTGAATGGTGAGTGAGGAATAAGCACTTAAACTATGAAAAGTATAACCTAACAAGAAAGTATCACTTATTTCAAATATAAATTAAAGACGGTGGAGTTCAATACAAATTTTCGAAATAAATATGTTAAACTTTTGTAGCGCTGTGGATTTTACCGCTTCCTCATCTCAAACGTTAGTTGCAGATGCAAAAATGTCTGGTAATGATCCAACTCCACACCCATAACTTCTTCCATTTTCGTCAACCGATATTGCAGGGAGCTGCGATGCAGATGCAATTCTTTGGCGGTCTGGGCCTGGGAACGACCGTTTTTCATATAACAGTAAAGGGTTTCCAACAGATTGGCACCTTTTTTTTGATCATACCGCTGCAGTCTAGCAAGGGCGGGATGACCAAGCGCCTCACTGTTTTCCAGATTCGCCAGCACATCCATCAAATGGACAAAGCGGTAACGGTCATATAAAAAGATCACATCCTCCCGTTCCGATTTCAGTCCCAATTCGATTGCCGTCAGTGCTTCCTGATATGATTTTCGGATCTGTTTAATATCAGAGCCGTCATCACTGATTCCAAGAACTAGTTGTGTATCCTGGAGCCATTTTTCAATTTCGGACAAACCCTGTCCGCTAAACTGGCTGCTGCTTTCGTTGGCCAGCATGACAATATTATTCTGATGAATAATACAAATGGTGTTTTTGACCAGACTGATGATTTTTTTCCTTAAAAATGTCAGCTCATAGCGATTGCGATTGTCATGCCGGGACTTTAACACCAATATAAAAAAATTTTCCGGAAAATCAATATCGACATAATTGACGACTTTTCTCAGCTCATTTTCGGAATGGCGATTACCGGATAAAATTTCGGCAAACAGGTAGCCCAGTTTGACCCCTTCATTGCTGATTAAGGTCAGATTTTTCTGTATTTCCATGATCAGGAGGTCACTGAAAAATTCAATGGTTGCTTTTGTGCCGATTGAAAACGGGCGCTCGGTTTCAAAAACGGTCACCAGACCTATTTTTTTATTGCGGCTGGCTAAATTCATGGTGCAAAAGGAGTGCGGATAAAGCGCATTGCCAGAAAAGAAAACCGGTTCATGCTGATGCTCTGTTTTTTGCACCAGATCTTTCATATAATAAAAATCATTGACCGAGCTGGAAATATAACCATCCTCGATGCCATTTTCAACAATATGCCGCCACTGATCCGGCTGCTCCAGGACGCAGTCGGTTCGGGCCAACACCTTGAAATCCGCATCGGCCACATAAAGCGGATTGCCGAGAATCGGAGTCATCGCGTTGATGATTTCAGCCAACCCTCTGTTGTCGGTGATCCGCCTGATCATTTCAGTATAGATCTGGTGATATTCGCTGATGATGTCGGCGATTTTTTCCAATAATACCTCAATATCACAATCTGAATGGATCAGCGCCAGATCAATGTTATGAACCTTGTTATTTTCAAACTGAAGGGACGAATCGGCCAGGCAAATCAGTTGGGATGGCAGATGACGCGAATCAATCTGTTGCATTACGGCTGCTGATCCCAGATATAAGACCTCTTTCTTATACCCCTGTTCCGAGGATTTGAGCAACCGGACGCTGGAAAACCCCAGCTGATCGCCAGCGGCACCCTCAACGTACTCAAAGTTATCGTCATTTAATTGATCCAGAATCATGGGAATTTTGATTTTCATTTTTATAACCATTCTGGCATAATGACAATCTCCTTCAATTTTTATAGATAACTAAATTTTATAACAAGAACGTCATCGCAGCATCACACCAATGGCTGAAAATGCGGGCCGGAATTAAAGTATAAACATTTGTTTGAGCCAGAGTGATGTTGCAGGTTG
>NZ_CAKMJU010000034.1:0-68131 GCF_927416815.1 uncultured Acetobacterium sp.
CTATGGCTATAGAATAATTAGAATGATGCTTAAAGGCAAGATGTTTCACGACGTTTTGTGCCTTGAGCGAAGCGAAAGGAATGGTTATAAAGATGAAAATTGTTGAAGGTTTAAAGTATTCAAAGAATCATGAGTGGGTAAAAGTTGAGGGCAATCTGGCCACTATTGGGATTACCGATTATGCCCAGCATGCCCTGGGTGATATCGTCTTTGTCGAATTGCCAGAGATTGGTGATACAATTGGCAAGGAGGACGCCTTTGGGGTGGTGGAATCGGTAAAAGCGGCTTCAGATATCTACTTACCAGTATCCGGTACCGTTGTTAAAATAAACGAAGCTCTGGTTGATGAACCGGAACTGCTCAATGCCGATGCCTTTGAAAATTGGATGGTTTGTGTCGAAATGGATGATCCGGCGGAGCTGGATGAGCTGATGAGTGCGACAGAATACGAAACCATTTGTCAGGATTAACAGTCAGAAAACAGGAGATTAAGAAATGGGAAATTTAAAACGCACCCTCTTTTACGACAATCATGTCAAAGCCGGAGCAAGCCTGGTCGATTTTGGGGGCTGGGAAATGCCCATCCAGTATCCGGCTGGGATTGTCGATGAACACATTCATACCCGCATTAAATCAGGAATCTTTGATGTCTCCCATATGGGGCGATTCATCGTCTCCGGCAAGGAAGCGATCGCCTTTTTACAACATGTCTTAACCAACAATGTCTTAGCCCTGGATCTGCTTCAGGCTCAATACACGATGATTCAGAACAACGGCGGCGGGGCATTGGACGATGCTTATTTGTACCGCTTTTATGAAGACACCTATCTGCTGGTGGTTAATGCCGCCAATGCTGAAAAAGATTGGCAGCACCTAAATAAAGAAATTACCGCCTTTGATGCCCGAATTGTTGATCAGTCCGCTGAAATTGCGATGATCTCGCTGCAGGGACCAGACTCAAAAACGGTGCTAAAAAAACTGACTGGCAGTGAGAATCTCACCGAACCAATTAAAAATGCTTTGGCAATTTTAGATTATCAAGGTGAAGACTTATTAATTGCCCGAACCGGCTATACCGGCGAACCGCTGGGCTTCGAACTTTTTGCTAAGGCCGATCAGGGTCCGGCAATCTGGGAAAAACTGCTTGACCTGGGTGCCATGGCGATTGGCCTGGGTGCCCGCGATACCTTAAGACTGGAAGCTGGCCTACCTTTATATGGACATGAACTGGGGCTTGATAGTGACGGGAATGAAATCCCGATATTTTCCTGCCCGCTGGCCAAATTTGCAGTCAGCTTTGCGGCGGTTAAAGGCGACTATATCGGCCGGGAAGCCCTGGCGAATCAGTATATTGGCTTTAAAAAAATTATGGAACGGGAGCTTTCAGATCTGTCCCATCTGGCTCGGATTGTCAGGCCGATTGCCATTACCGGCCGCGGCATTGCCCGGGCTGGTTGTAAGGTCTTTAAAGATGGCAAAGAAGTCGGCACGATCACCAGTGCCACCATGGTGCCCTATTTAAAGGCCGAAGGATATGGGCTGGACAGTAAAATCACCGACGAGAAGGCCATGCGGGCTATTGGCCTGGCCCTGATTAACGGTGATGTGGAACTAAATGATAGGGTAGCGGTGGACATCCGCGGTAAGATGGTACCGGCAGTGATTGCCCCCTACCACATGAAAAGTGATGCACCGCCATTTGCCAGACCGATCCTTTATGGGGTTGAAGTGGAGCGTAAATTTGATAGTCCCCCAGATTATGAAACCAAGGCTCTAAACCTGCTGGAAAGAAGCTATGACAATACCATTTTGAGACAACACGAAACCATCAACCTGATCCCCTCTGAGCAGACCCATTCAGCGGCGGTACGGTTATTGTCAGTGATGGATCCTTCCTTCCGTTATGCAGAACACAAAAAAACAAAATCGTTTTATGATTATGATGTGTTTTATTATCAGGGGACTGCCTTTATTGATGAGATTGAGTATCTGTTGATGGAAGAAATGAAAAAATACCTGCGCTGCGCCGAGGTAGAAACCCGGGTGATTAGCGGGCAGATGGCCAATGTCGCGGTCTTCAGTGCGCTGATGGATTATAAAAATCGGGTCAACCGCAAGATTGATGCCAAACGATTGGGTTATGTGATGAATAACCATATTATCCGCGGCGGTCATTTAAGCGCTCAGCCGATGGGTGCCCTCCACGATTACATCGCCGTCGATCCGCTTACGGAAAAAACGGCAGTGGTCAATTTTCCGGTGGAAAAGGACAACCCCTTCAAGATTGATGTAGCAGAAACCAAAAAAGTCATTGAACAATATAAGCCCGAGCTGATTATTTTTGGTAAGAGCATGGTCCTTCACAAAGAGCCCGTCCGGGAAATCCGGGAATTTGTCGATGCACAAAAGCTCAGTTCGATCATCATGTACGATATGGCCCATGTCCTTGGTCTGGTCGGAGATCATTTCCAGGACCCCTTTGCTGAAGGAGCGGAACTGGTCACCGGTTCAACCCATAAAACCTTCTTTGGCAGCCAACGGGGCGTCATCGCTGGAAATTATGACAAGGACGATTATAAGTATGGCCTTTGGGAAACCATCGAAACCCGAGCCTTCCCCGGCAGCGTCAGCAATCACCATTTAGGAACAATGCTGGGTCTGCTCATGGCGAGCTATGAAATGAACTGTTTTAAGGATCTTTATCAGAAAAATGTCATTGACAATGCCAAGTATTTTGCCAAATGTCTGGCAGATGAAGGTTTGGAAGTGGCAGGAGACCCGGCCATTTCCTATACGGAGACCCATCAGGTGGTGGTGCGAGTGGGTTATGGCAGCGGTCCCGAAGTGGCCAATCGCCTGGAAAATAATAATATTATCATTAATTATCAGGCTACCCCGGAAGAAGAAGGTTTTACCGCTTCTGGCGCGATCCGCATCGGGGTCGCTGAAATGACCCGGTTTGGTTTTAGCAAAGAAGCCTTTGCCGAAACCGCGTCTTTGATGGCGGATGTAATTTTAAGAAATAAAGATGTCAAAGAAGATGTCAAGCGGCTCAGAGGCCAGTTTACGAGTCTTAAATATTGCTTCGATGATGAAGACATTGCAGCACAGCTGGAAAAACTAAAAAATACGTTTTAAATAAAAAAATAAGTTTATAAGGGGGAAAAAAGCGTGTCATCCTATTTATCCCATACCAAAGAAGAACAACAAGCCATGCTCAAAGCGATGGGAATCGCTTCGATAGAAGAACTTTTTGCCGACATTCCAAAACACGTGCGTTTAAACCGCGAGCTTCAATTACCACCAGCCCTATCAGAGATGGAGCTGACCAGTTATATGCAAAAGCTGTCACAGCAAAATGCCAACCTGGATGCCTATAGCTGTTTTCTGGGAGCTGGCGCCTATGATCATTACATTCCCAGCGTGGTCGGTAATCTGACTGCCCGACAGGAGTTTTACACGGCCTATACTCCCTATCAGCCAGAAATCAGCCAGGGCACCCTGCAGGCGATCTTCGAGTTTCAATCGATGATCTGCGAGCTTACCGGGATGGATATTGCCAATGCCTCAATGTATGACGGTGCCACCGCCCTGGCTGAGGCGGTCGCGATGGCCTGTAGCCATACCAGAAGAAATGAGGTGCTCATTGCCAGCACCCTTCATCCGGAGAGTCGCGAAGTCATCAAAACCTATGCCCGATACAAGGGCATTGAGGTCAAAGAGATTGACTACGACAATGGTAGTATCGATTTCGGCCGTCTGGAAGCCGCCTTATCAGATCAAACCGCGGCGGTGATTGTCCAGAATCCCAATTTTTTCGGCATCATCGAAGATCTGGGTCAGGCCGCCCAACTAGCCCACCACCATAAGGCACTGCTGATTGCCAGTGTCGACCCGATTTCGCTGGCAATCTTAAAATCGCCAGGTCAATTGGCGGCTGATATTGTCGTTGGGGATGGCCAATGTCTGGGTAATCCGATTAGTTTTGGCGGCCCCGGTCTTGGTTTTATGGCCACCTCTAAGGCATTGATGCGGAAGCTGCCGGGTCGAGTCGTTGGTCAGACCACCGATCTTGATGGCAAGCGGGCCTTTGTGCTGACCCTCCAGACCAGAGAGCAGCACATCCGTCGGGACAAGGCTACCTCTAACATTTGCTCCAACCAAGCGCTCAATGCCCTGGCTGCGACGATTTATATGACAGTTCTCGGTAAGGAGGGTTTAAAAGAAGTGGCCAAGCTATGCTTTAATAAAGCCCACTATCTCCATGACCAGCTGGTCCAATCAGGAAAATTTACGCCCGCCTTTTCGGCTCCCTTTTTCAAGGAATTTGTCGTGAGCAGCGCCTGTGAGGTAGAAGCACTGAACAATGCGTTACTCTCAGATCAGATTATCGGCGGCTATGGGCTGGAGAAATCCTACCCTGAGCTAAAAAACGGCTGGTTGCTGGCGGTGACTGAAAAACGGACCCGAACCGAGATCGATAGTTTAGTAGAAAAGGCGGTGAATTATTGTGATTAAGAGCGAAGCACTGATTTTTGAAAAATCTGTTCCAGGCCGAAAAACCAACCTCTTACCAGCCTGTGATGTTCCCGAATTGGATCTAAGTAGCACCATCCCGGCCGGCTTTTTAAGGGCCCAGTTGCCGGAACTTCCAGAGGTCAGCGAAGTCGATACGGTTCGCCATTTTACGGCCTTATCGAAGATGAATCATGGGGTCGATTCCGGCTTTTATCCACTGGGTTCCTGTACCATGAAGTATAACCCCAAAGTCAACGAGGATGTCGCCAAATATAGCGGCTTTGCCCGGATGCACCCCTACCAAGCCGAAAAAACGGCTCAGGGTTGCCTGGCGGTTTTATACCAAACCGACATCATGCTGGCAGAAATCACTGGAATGGAGCGGGTATCGCTGCAACCGGCGGCCGGTGCTCATGGCGAGATGGCCGGACTGATGATTATCAAAGCCTATCATCAGAACCGCGGTGACAGCAAACGACAAAAAATTGTCGTACCGGATTCATCCCATGGCACTAACCCGGCTTCAGCGGCGGTGGTTGGTTTTGATGTGATTGAAGTAAAATCCAATGCATTTGGTGGTGTTGATATCCCATCACTAAAGGCGGTGATGAATGATGAAATTGCCGGACTGATGCTTACCAACCCCAGTACATTGGGCTTATTTGAAGAAAATATTGCAGAGATAGCCCAGATTGTCCATCAGGCGGGCGGCCTGCTCTATTACGACGGTGCCAATATGAATGCCATCATGGGCAAGACCCGGCCTGGCGACATGGGCTTTGATGTGGTTCATCTTAATTTGCACAAAACCTTCAGCACCCCCCATGGTGGCGGCGGCCCCGGTTCAGGTCCGGTGGGCGTCAAAAAAGACTTGGTTCCATTTTTGCCTGGTCCGATGGTGGAACGGGCTGAGGATTGCTATTATCTGGATGATAACCGGCCCTTATCGATTGGCCGGGTTAAATCTTTCTATGGCAATTTTGGGGTGGTCGTCAAAGCCTTTGCCTACATCCGCTCTTTGGGGGCTACGGGTCTTCGGGAGGCATCTGAGATTGCCGTCCTTAATGCCAATTATATCCGCGCCAGACTAGAGGATGATTACGAATTGCCCTTTGGCAAAATCTGTATGCATGAGGTGGTTTTCTCGGCCCAGAAGCAAATGAAGTTTGGGGTTTCGGCCCTCGATATTGCCAAACGGCTGATTGATTTTGGCTATCATCCGCCGACGATTTATTTTCCCTTAATTGTCAAAGAAGCGATGATGATTGAACCGACCGAGACCGAAAGTAAGGAAACCCTGGATCAATTTATCGCGGCGATGCAGCAAATTGCCAGCGAAGCACAGACGAATCCCGAGCTTCTAAAGGAAGCACCTCATGATAGCATGGTAAAACGGCTCGATGAGGTCGCAGCAGTGCGAAAACCGCTGCTGCGGTATAATAAAGTCTAGTGGTGGATAATCCGATACAAATCGGGTATCAATAGCACGAGGATCAAAGCAGAATCAAATAGTGGTGCCTGAAAAAGTGGTTGCCCCAAAGTGGAGGTTGGCATGAATGTATTTGATATTATCGGACCGATTATGGTCGGCCCGTCCAGTTCCCATACCGCCGGCGCGGTGCGCATCGGTCAAATCGCCCGAGTGGTCGCAGGCGGACAACCGGTTGCGGTGACCATTGAGCTCTATGGTTCCTTTGCCCAAACTTATAAGGGGCACGGCACCGATAAAGCGATTATTGCTGGCCTGCTGGGTATGGCACCGGACGATGAGCGGATTAAAGACAGCCTGGCGCTGGCCGGCCAGGCGGGGATGAGTTTTAAATTTAGAAAGTCCAGTAATCAAGCGGTTCACCCCAACACGGCCTTGATTTCAGCGGTTGATCAATTGGGCAAAAAAACAATTGTCCAGGGCTCATCAGTCGGCGGCGGCAGAATTGTCGTTAACCGGATCAATGAGATCAATGTCAAATTTAAGGGCGACTATTATACCCTGCTGATCCCCCACACTGATACCCCTGGGGTGATTGCGGCGGTAACCAAACTGCTGGCGGATCATGGGATTAACATTGCCGAGCTCAATATGTACCGTTCCCATCGCGGCGGTGAGGCGATGATGGTGATTGAAACCGATCAGGCGGTCAAAGCTGAAGTGGTCAGTTTAATCGAAGCGGTCAAGACGGTAAAAAAGGCGGTATTAATTGAACCAATCTATTAGGAGCGAAGATGATTACTTATGATTCGATACAGGAATTGGCAGATAAGGCCAGAAAAAAGGGGAAGCGAATTTCGGAGCTGGTGCTTGAGGATCAGGCCCTGCATATGGAACAGTCAAAAGATGAACTCCTTGAGCTGATGCGTAAAAGCCTTCACGTGATGGCGGCCGCTGCCAAAAGTGGACTCGCGTCACAGAGTCTATCGGCAAGCGGTTTAAGTGGTGGCGATGCCAATAAAATGAAACAGGTGGTTGATGGCGGCAGGTCGCTGAGCGGCAAGGTGCTGAGTGAAACCCTGGCAAAGGCCTTGGCGATTGCTGAAGTCAATGCCTGTATGGGCAGAATTGTCGCAGCACCGACGGCCGGTTCCTGCGGGATTATTCCCGCCCTCTTGCTGACCCTAAAAGAAGAACACCATTTAGCTGAGGATCAGGTGGTGATGAGCCTTTTTACCGCCGCGGGACTGGGCATGGTGATTGCCAAAAAGGCCAGCATTTCCGGCGCGGAAGGCGGCTGCCAGGCAGAATGCGGCAGTGCTGCGGCGATGGCTGCGGCGGCGGCGGTTGAATTAATGGGGGGTAGCCCGCAAATGAGTGCCCATGCCTGTGCGTTCGCCTTAAAAAGTGTGCTGGGTTTGGTCTGTGATCCGGTTGCCGGTCTGGTCGAGGTGCCGTGTATCAAGCGTAATGCCAGCGGTGCAGCCAATGCCCTGGTTGCGGCTGAGATGGCTCTAGCCGGGATTGAGAGCACCATTCCGGTCGATGAGGTGATTGGCGCCATGAAAGCCATTGGCGATGCGATGCCAAAAGCATTAAAAGAAACAGCCGAAGGCGGTCTGGCCGACACCCCCACCGCAAAGAAAATTGCCCGCGAGATCTTACGTTAAATACAGGGTGGGATAATCAGGTATTAACGGACTAGCAGGCAAAGCTGCGATTAGAAAGACCGGCAGGATTGATTCTTAATAAATAACCTTTAGGAATAATTGGAAATAAATTACACTGATTTTCATCTTTCTTTAACATATGCTTAAGTATGTGTAACTTTACAGAGAAAGTTAAGCTTAACACGCTAGAATTTGTCAAGTGATAAAGTTTCGACATCTTTTTCACTTCACGACTAGAGGCAGCGGTTCATCAACCCGCTGCCTTTTCCATTTTTTGACTCATCGCTTTTACTTGAGCAGCTTTACTCTAGTGAAAACTGGATCCCCCGGTGTTCCACAGAAGTCGAGAAAACAATCAGCGTTTTAGTCCGGCCAAATCGTTGCAATTCTCCGATAAAGCTGTCCAGTTCATTGGTGCTGGATATCTTTGCTAATAGCAGCGGCGTGATTGTTTCTTGTTTTGATTGGTGCAGAATATTCAGATCTTAACCTGGAATCGCGATCAGGTAAATAAAACCTTAAAAAAGACTATGTCAGCGGTTTTTTTTCCAATTTTGAAAAGTCGAAATAAATACAGTAATTCCGCAATGATAAATGCTATAATAAAAATCATGATAGGGCAGATGAAACAGTCAAAAATTGAGGAGGATTTCCATGGAAGAATATCTCAACATTGCGATGCAAAATCCTCGCCTTCTGCAACTGATTCTGGTTGTAGTAGGCGTGATCGTAATTTTGACGGTGAAAAACTTAATTCGGTCTCGCATGAGCAGACATATCAAAGATCATAACAATTCCTATCGGAGCAGAAAGGCCATTAACCTGGTTGGGTATTTTATCATTCTACTGTTGCTCTCAATCATTTATCGAGAGAGTCTGGGATCGTTAACAATTTTTTTCGGGATAGCCGGAGCTGGGATTGCTTTTGCCCTGCAGGAAGTCATTACAAGCATCGCTGGATGGATCGCGATTTTGGCTAGTGATATTTATAAGTCAGGAGATCGGGTATTGATGGGAGGCATCAAAGGTGACGTTATTGATGTCGGCGTCTTACGAACCACCATCATGGAAATAGGCGAATGGGTGGAAGGAGACTTATATAATGGAAGAATTGTAAGAATCTCTAACAGCTTTGTCTTTAAGGAGCCCGTATATAACTACTCTGCGGATTTTCCTTTTCTATGGGATGAGATTAAGATTCCGGTTCAATACGGAAGTAATTACACCCTGGCAAGAGAAATCCTCTATGATGTTGCTCAAGAAGTTGTCAGTGACTATTCTGATGAAGCAGAGAAGCATTGGGAGATCATGGTACAAAAGTTTTTGATTGAAAACGCCTCGACCCATCCCATGGTGAATATTATTGCCAATGATAACTGGGTCGAGTTTACCCTTCGGTATGTGGTCGACTATAAAATGCGCGTGGTTATAAAGGATCAGCTGTTCACAAAAATCCTTGAGAGAGTAGAGAGCACTTCCGGTCAGGTTGAGCTGGCCTCGGCAACATTCGCGTTGACGAGAATGCCTCCCATTGAGATAAAAACCAAAAATAAG
Source organism: uncultured Acetobacterium sp. (assembly GCF_927416815.1). Lineage (NCBI taxonomy): Bacteria > Bacillati > Bacillota > Clostridia > Eubacteriales > Eubacteriaceae > Acetobacterium > uncultured Acetobacterium sp. Next base: position 9,172 of record NZ_CAKMJU010000034.1, read on the forward strand.
ATTAATCTCCCATAGGTGGTGTTAGTTTTTGATGAGAATCAAAGCAATGGTAAAAACCTTGTTGTCGGTAGCGGCATCGTTATTACCCGTGAAAGCAGTAATGCTTTAAAAAAATGAAGGGGAATGATTAGATGAATAAAATATTTAATAGGATTCGCAATAGTATCTGGTTGTATCCAACGATTTATAGTTTTCTTGCATTAATACTCTCGATCAGTATTATAATCATTGATAAGGTCTATGCTGAGGAATCGTTATATTATGTAAATGCGATATTCTATACAACAACAGCTTTAGCGCAAGCAGTATTAGGCATTGTTGCGGGGGCGTTCATCACAATTTCGACATTTACTTTTTCAACAACAATGCTGGTATTGACAATGTATTCGTCACAATTTACGCCACGAGTTGTAGAAAATTTTTTAAACAATAAGACGACAATGAAGTCTTTTGGTATTTTTCTGAGTGGCTTTATCTATGCGATAACATCATTGCTATTTATTAATACAAACAAAGATGGCAACCTTGTCATTGCAGCCAGTGTAGGTGTTGTTTATATTATCGTCGGCCTAGTATACTTCCTAATATTTATCCATAATGTTTCAACCCATATTCAAGCCAGTGATTTAATATTTAGGCTTCATGAAGAAGCGATCAGAGAAATCGAACAGTATACTAATTTCGCAAAAGAATCAGAGATTATTTCAGAAGTCAAATTGAATGAAATAATCGCTAACAAAAATTTCATAAAAGTCTTTGCTCCGGCCGATGGTTATATTCAAGAAATAGATTATCAAAGATTAAAAAACTTTGCTCAAAAATATAAGTGCATCGTTTGCTTTGAAAAAGTTGTCGGGCAATTCGTTTCAACTGAAACAAAGATTTTAAGAATATATTTCGAAGGTTATGAAGTATTCACGGAGACAGTTTTAAATGAGCTTTATCTATGTATTTTGATAGGGAATAAAAAAACTCAGAACCAAGACTTTAGTTTTACGATTCAAAAGATAGTTGAAATAGCTTTAAAGGCACTTTCGCCAGGGATAAATGATCCAAATACAGCAATCCATTGTCTCAAGATCATTGGTGTTTTATTAAGAGACTTAGCAAATATTGAAAAGGGTTATATTTTATTAAAAGAGCACGATCAATGGGGGTTTATAATTTATGAAGCTTTTGATTTTGAAATGCTGTTGTTTGATGCGTATAATCAAATTATGTTTTATGGGCAAAAAGATGTATCAGTTGTGGTGGCAGGATTAAAATCTTTGCGATTTATAAAAGCCAGGGCAAGCCAAGATAATCTTGAAATAATTGATAATTATGCAAAACATGTATTTAATAAACCGGAAAACAAAGCTTTTGGTAATTTAGAATTTAGCAAAATTGAAAAAGAATATGTCGATTTGATTAGTTGACACTAGACACATCGCTACATTAAATTGTACAGTGTTAAGTTAAGAAAGAGAGAAGAAAATGGAAATTAATAATTACAAAAAAGTATGTGAATATTGGCGTCTGAAAGCGCTGGAGTTTGACTACCAAGAACGCTATGCAGCGCTTGGCCTACCCGGATATAATGAAAATAATTTACCGATAACTTACTTTGGCGTTGACTACGAAATTAACCGTACGGATGCCAGCATTAGCGAGGTTAAAAGGCCGGAAGAAGAGGTCGACTTTTATACCCAATCGGCCATTTACCATTTGTTTTATTTCTCAAAAGAAGCACCGAGAAATGCTAATAATTTTATTCCCCTCCATGAACTCAGAGGAGCGGCACCATTTAGTCCGGCGTTTAAAAAATCAACCTTGATTCCTTTTGCCAAAGCCTTTGAAGGTAAAACTGGCCAATTGATTGATGCCGCCGAAAAACTGGGCTTTGAACGATTGCCAAATTCTGACGCCGGATTTCAGGCGATGGCCTTTACCTGCATGCCAATCCGGTTTTTATTCTGGGATGGCGATGATGAACTTCCCGCCCAGGCAACCATCCTGTTTGATCAAAAGATTACCGAGTTTACCCATGAGGAAACTGTCATTGGCATCGGCATGGATCTGGTCAACCGCCTTTTGGATGCCGCCGGTTTCAAGCGATTGGCATAGCCAATAACAGCGATGGTCAAAAAGTTTCAAAAGTAACCAGAGGATCTCGGAGCAGTGACCAAAAAAGATGATTCAAGGGTGGTTTCTTGTTAGTGGCTCAGCTCATTATTTGGAAAAAGCGAGGCTTTCAGCTTTTGGTAGCTGCGACTTGAGGAAGAAGGACGTAAATGGAAAAAAACGATGACAAAAACAAATGGCCAATTCTACTCATTGTGGTCATGTCGACCTTTATGGCAACTCTGGATAGCAGTATCGTCAATGTCGCTCTACCTCAAATGGCTCGGGCGATGGATGTTGATACATCGCAAATCCAGCTGGTGGTAACCAGTTATCTGATTGTCATTGTGGGAATTATCCTCATTTTTGGAAAACTGGGGGATATGTTGGGTAAGGCCAAGATCTATACCATCGGCATTGCGCTGTTTACCATCGGATCGCTGCTTTGCGGCAGCACCAGTGCTTTTCCGGTACTGATCGGGGCTCGGATTGTTCAGGCGGTTGGTGCCGCTGCAACCATGGCCAACAATCAGGGGATCATCACCCAGGTTTTTCCGGCAGCTGAGCGCGGCAGGGCATTGGGTTTTGTCGGCACCGCCGTGGCATTGGGATCACTAGTTGGTCCCGGGCTGGGTGGGATCATTGTCGGAACCTCCAGTTGGGAATATATTTTTCTAATCAATGTTCCGGTGGGCGTGATGGTACTAATTTTTGCCATCAAGTTACTGCCAAGAAGCAATCAAAAAGCAAAGGGTAAGCTTGATATGCTGGGAGCGGGGCTGTTTATGCTCAGCATCGTGCCATTATTTGTGGCAGTGGGCCAGCTACAAGGTCTGGGTTTTGCCAATCCGCTGATATTGACCAGCTTTAGTCTATCAATGGTATCCTTTATCGCCTTTATCCGGGTTGAACAAAAAGGTAAAAACCCCTTGATCCCCTTGGATATTTTTAAAAATAAATTATTTTCGTTGAGTATATTTTGCGCCTTTATTACCTTTGTGGGGCTTTTCTGCAACAATATTATTCAACCATTCTACCTTCAGGATGTGATGACCTACAAACCCGAGCAGGCGGGTTTGATTATGATGATTTTTCCATTGATTTTAACCGTGGTGTCACCGGTTAGCGGCCATTTATCCGATAAAATCGGATCGGAATGGTTAACTTTTATTGGTCTGCTGCTGATCAGTTTGGGTTTGTTTTTGATGTCAACCCTTTCTGAACAGTCGACACTGATGACCATGATAATCTTTATTGTTGTCTTATCGGTAGGCATGGGCTTGTTTCAATCCCCCAACAATTCACTGGTCATGTCAACCGTGGCAAGAGATCAGCTGGGGATTGCAGGGAGCATCAATGCCCTGGCCCGAAATATGGGCATGGTTTCAGGGATTGCCTTGGCTACCACCCTGCTTTACGGCAGTATGAGCGGAGAGCTGGGCTATCGAGTGACGGATTATGTCGCCGGTCAAAACGGCGCCTTTATTAACGGGATGAGAATCGTCTATATAACGGCGGCTATGATCTGTCTGATTGGGGCGGGGCTGACATTTTTTCGGCTCTTAGGAAAAAAGTCAAAAGTGATCGATCAAGCCGTGACGAGCCAAAAGGATATAAACACCGGACCGGAATAAGCAAACCGGAAAACAGCAGCTTGCAAAAGAATAAAGCTGTCAGTACGTTAGCCAGCTTGTTTTCTAGTTAAGATCACGTGGCGGTTGGATGTGGATATAAAAATCAATCGATAAAACAATAATCACCAACCAAATCCGGGTAACCCATATTTGTGTTGGTGATTATTTTTTTTGCTTTTTTTCACCGCCTCATCGGGGTGCTGAAAATGTCTTAAAATTTGGCGGTGGTCGGCTTGATCAGAATGCCAAATAACGAAAGATCATATAGACTGTTGCGATAATAATGGTCAGGATCATAAAAGGGAAGGCGACCCTGAAAAAGTGGCCAAAGGTAATCCGGTAGCCTTGTGCCTCGGCAATCCCGATCGCGACGACGTTGGCACTGGCCCCAATAATCGTACCATTGCCACCCAGACAGGCGCCTAGCGACAGTGCCCACCACAGCGGGTAGATGTCGATGCCAGAGAGCTGCCCCATTTCCGTGATCATCGGAATCATCGTGGCGACAAAAGGGATATTATCGATAAAAGCTGAGGCAATCGCAGAAACCCATAAAATCGATAGGGTCGTCATAAAAACATCACCATGGGTGAGCAAGAGTACATCCTTGGCCAATATTTCGATCACCCCGGTAGCTTCAATGCCACCGACCAGGATAAAGAGACCAATGAAAAAAAAGATAGTTTTCCATTCGACCTCATGAAGGATTTCTTCCGAGCTGATCCCTGAGAGAAAAATGAGGATAATTGCTCCCGTCAAGGCAATCGTCGGTGATTCAATGTGAAGTACGCTGTTGAAGATAAAACCAAGAATAACAAGGCTAAAGACAATCATCGATTTGAGGAGTAGTGGCCCATCCGTAATCGCATCTTTTTCATTAACCGCTAAAACCTTAGCTTTGACTGATTCATCAGCGATTAAAACCTTTTTATATAAAAGTGCAAATAATATCGAAGTCAGTAAAAGAATCGGCAGCGCGATGATCGAATTATTGATCAAAAAGTCATTGAAAGTAAAGCCGACCTGGCTACCAATCATAATATTTGGCGGATCACCAATAAGCGTCGCCGTACCGCCGATATTTGAAGCAAATATTTCAGCAATAATAAAGGGAATTGGATCAAGCTTTAAGTCTTTGGCAACGCTGAGGGTGACTGGGATAATCAGCAAAATGGTGGTTACATTATCAAGTAGCCCCGACAATACGCCGGTAATCAGGGAAAGCAGAATAATCAGACGCTGGGGATCAGCCTTAGAAATTTTTAGCACCTTGATCGCCAGATATTCAAAAACTCCGGTGCGGCGCATGACCATGACTATCATCATCATCCCGATTAAAAGGGTCACCGTATCAAAATCGACCGCTTCAATGGCAGACTCCTGATTAAGAATTTGCAGAATAATCATCAGCATTCCGCCGCCTAGAGCGACTAGGGTTCGGTCGAACTTATCCCAGATAATCAGGATATAAACAGCTATAAAAATAACAATCGACACAAAAAAATAAGAACTTTCGGTCATTTAACTTTTCCTCAACTTTCGATGTGAAGCAGCCAACCGATCCGAACATCAATTAATCGTCTGAATGCCATTTCCTATTATGGTGTTAACGGGGTGATTTGTCAATCGAATTCTTGTTTTTTTGAAGTGTATTATAATAAGAAGAAAGTTTATCGTTTGTAGCTAGCGATGATGAAGAGCGTTTATGAAATAGTGATTGCATTTTTATCTAAAAATCGGTATCATGAAGATAATCAATAATTCAGGGAGGCTCATATGAAAAAATTACTTGTTCCCATTGATGGCTCACCCATATCGATAAAAGCGGTAATGGAAGCAAAAAAACTGGCAGAAGCGCTCGGCTCTGATGTCGTTTTGTTGACGGTTGCCAACATCACTACCCCTAGCGGAACCGATGAGTCCAATCTACTAATCCAATCCGGCCTGGAAGTTCAAGCCTATGTGTCGCAGTTTAAACTCAACGCAGAACGTCACCTTGCCGAAGCAAGGGAAATGCTAAAAGACCTGACCGTCAATGTCGAAACCGTTTTGCTGTATGGCGATCCGGCTGATCAAATCGCCGGATATCTCGATGAAAATGAGGTGGAAATGGTCATCATGGGCTCTCAGGGCGTTGGCATTTCACGCTTGCGTCAGGTGTTCATTGGTAGTGTCACCTCAAAAATAGTCCGTCATTCCAAGCAACCAGTTCTGGTCGTGAAATAAAAGACAAGAACAAAACGAAGTCGGTAATGATTGCAGATTATGATTATTGTCGATACAAAGCTGATGTGGCTAAGCATTGGCTTTGTGTTTTTTTTGGCTGGTTTTTGCTGTCATAAAAATCAGCCTAAGGTAAGCCATGAACTTAAACCAGAAAAGCTTAGCCTTTCTTTTTCTGGCAGGCCTGGCAATAATAAGTGCCTCGGCCACGAACCATTTCTTTGGTGATTGCCCCATCGCAAACCGGACAAACCTTTTGCATATGCACCTTTAACTGTACCTGAAACAAACCAGCAATGCCGTTGGCGTCAAAGGAATGAATGGTTGTTCCGCCCTGGGCAATGGCCTGCTCCAAGATTTCTTTTGAAATGGCGATTAATTCGGTTATCCGCTTTTTGCTGACCCGTTTGCCGGGGGTGGTGGGATTTATGCTCATGCTAAAACAGATTTCATTTGCATAGATATTGCCGATCCCGGTCATAATCCGTTGATCAAGCAGCAAGGTCTTAATTGGCAGACTGCTCCGATGGATTTTTTGGTAGATCGCTTCCGGATCGGCCTCCCATGGCTCTGGACCAAGTTTGGATAGCGGTAAATCATAAGGATAGGTTTCTTTACTGACCAGTTCTAAACGGCCAAACTTTCGGGTGTCCTGATAACGTAATGCGGTGCCATCACTAAAGATAAAGCTGAGGTGTTGATGCTTGTTGAGTGGCGCTGCAGCATCAACGAGATGATACTTACCTTCCATCCGTAAATGCGAAATAAAGGCATCACGATCTAAAATGAAGATTAAATACTTGCCCACCCGATCGATATCTCGGATGGTTTGTCCGGTTAAGGTTGAGACAAAACGATTGCTATCGCCAACAATGATTTTATCGTAATGAACCTGGATTGCCTTAATCTCTTTTCCAATAACAAAATTCTTTAACGTTCTGCGAACCGTTTCAACTTCTGGTAATTCTGGCATAGTTTTTCACCTGCTTAATTGAGATTGTTTTTTTAAATGTTTTAAATTTTTTAAAAAGTTTCTAAAGTGCCGAAACTAAAATATTTCTCACAGCTACCCTAGAAAGCAAATTTCAAAGGCTTATAGTGGTAGCTAGTCTGAGTATACACCAACTGAAAAAGGGCTGCAAATAAAAAAGCGATATTAAGCGGCTAAAAGATAGACCGCTTTGCAATCAACACGCTTCAAAAACAGGGATATTTCGGGCGAATAGAGACGTTTTATTTGTCATGCTTGCAACAACGTGATACAATTAAAAAATCGGATGGTCTGTCGTATGATGGCGGGCGATCACTAATAAAACCGGTGTAATATAAAAAATAAAAATTGGAGGGAATGATGAAGGATTTATTGCTGATCAGCGGGTCGATCATGATTGTTGTTGCTTTGAGCATTTTATCAAGAACAACAAAAAAACTTGAACCATCAATCAGATTGTCAAATGCCTTTGTGGCTCTGGCGAGCCTTTTAATTTGCTGCTCACATTTGAGTTATGCGAATCTTATCATTCTGCCCTGGGCAAGAATCAATCTCAATGCTGTGTTTTTCAATTTTGGATTGGTCGCTTTCCTGGTAGGGCTATTCATTATGTTTATCGAGCTGCTTAAAGATCCGATCTATAAGTATTCTCCATATGCTGCGATAATTGGGATAAGCTTATTATCAATGTATGCCAAGATTGCTATGCCAATCGGCTAAGCTTAGGCTAACGATAAAGGCGGTTAAACGCTATTAAATTCAGAAGAAAATAAGGAGGATGACTAATTGAGAACAACACTACGCAAATGGGCAGTAGCAGATGCCGATCAATTGGCAGTAGCCCTAAATAACAAGAAAATTCTGGATAATCTGCGGGATGGCTTGCCATTTCCTTATACTATAGCGGATGCAAAAGGATATATCAAGGCGATGCAAGATTCAGATGCTAACAATACCTTTGCCTACGCCATTACCGATGGGGATCGAGTCATTGGGAGTATTGGCGTATTTCGCAAGGATAATATTCACTTTCGAACCGCTGAACTGGGTTATTATATTGCTGAACCCGATTGGGGACAGGGACATGGAACGCGGGCAGTAAAACAGATCTGTGAACTGGTTTTTGAAACAACCGATATCATCCGGATTTTTGCTGAACCGTTTGCCCGGAACCTGGGATCGTGCCGGATTCTTGAAAAAGCTGGTTTCCAATTGGAAGGACTGCTAAGAAAAAATGCCATAAAAAATGGTGTAGCGGAAGACATGAAATTATATGCCTTAGTCAGAGAATAAAGAAAAAGTTCTAAAAAGGAGAAAAAACCATGATTTCTTATCGTAAAGAATTGCATTTTAATTTGCCTAAGCGAAGAGGCCTGGTCAATATTACCGCGGATGTCGAAAAAGCGCTGGCTGAAAGTGGGATCAGTGAGGGACTGATTCTAGTTAATGCCATGAACATTACCGCCAGTGTGTTTATTAATGATGATGAAGGTGGACTCCATCATGATTACGAAGTCTGGTTAGAAAAGCTGGCGCCAGAAAAACCATATAGTCAGTACCGTCACAATGGTTTTGAAGATAACGCTGATGGTCATCTTAAGCGAACCATTATGGGACGCGAAACAGTGGTAGCAGTAACCAATGGCAAGCTCGATTTTGGCAGGTGGGAACAGATCTTTTATTTTGAGTTTGATGGCAAGCGAGATAAACGGGTACTGGTTAAAATAATTGGGGAGTGAGAAAATTACGAAGGAGCTGTCCTAAGTCGAATTATCAAAACAGCCATCTCAGCAACTTTGCACTGCTGAAATGGCTGTTTATTTGTTAGTTTTGAAATGCTTCATTTTACCTGCTTTTTATTTTTGAGCTGTTTTGCAATCTTTTTGTCTTCTTCTTCAAATTGATCGCCCAGTTTATCAAGTTTCTTTTGTTTAAATTCTCCGTGAGCTTTTTTAGAAATTTCGTTTTCTTCTTCATCGGTATGTTTTTCCATAATTTCAGAAAATACTTTAAATTTGACGATCCAGGTTTCGTCGTCGACAGCAAGACTTTGAAGTTCTGCCATTAGCTTATCCAAAATACGGTGCTCTTCTATTATTTCTAAGCCCATTTTTCGGGTCGCTTTGTTTTCTTTTAAAGCAGGAACAAGTACTTCTTCCTCCGCTTGGTGATGCGCAGTCAATTCAAGCTTAAGTTTAGCAAAACTGTTCGTCCTTGTTTTTATGGCTCTTTTAGTGGTGGCATTTATTTTTTTGGCCATCTTCTTAAATTCATCATGCTCTTTTTTTATTTCCTTGAAAATATCCATTTTAACTCCTTCTAAAATTATTTTACACTATAAGTTGAATTAAAGTCTGTCATCAGCTTAAATGGATCGATTAGTTATGTGTATCTTTTGAAAGCGCAATCGAACTATTGCGACAATTAATTTATACTTATAAACTAATGTTTACCCTCAATAAAGAAATACAAACAGAATAATTAAATAAAAAAGACCGATCATTTGGCGATTCGGTGTTGTTGGTGAATATCTCAGACGTGGCAGGGTATATTTTTAGTAGTAATTATTAACGGCAATTCAATGATCATTTGATATAACGAATAACTTAAGGCTAATCTCAGTACGATTGATTAATTAGCGATGGTCAGATTTCAGATTAAAATTAGGATTTACACCGGTACCCACATTACCGACACCCTGATGATTGATAATACCGAATCACCGTGGCAGGAACCGATTTCTGAAAACCCGTTACTACCGCCGGTGACCGAATGCAATCTGCTGGGTACTATTCAGCCGATAAGGGCAAGTGGCACATAAGTATTTGCGCTTATCATGTTTAAAGTCTTTTTTGAGACGGACGAAATGTTTCCGCAACTAGCCGTGCCTTAAAGAAAAAAGAGGGAGAGTAAATAGGTGAAAAGTATCCTATTAGTAATAGATTACCAGAAAGATTTCGTCGATGGCGTCCTTGGCTTTCCGCAGTCGGTTCGTCTTGAGGATCCGATTGCGGAAAAAATCTGCGCATATCGGTCAAATGGCCACGAAATTGTGTTTACTTATGATACGCATACGGCCGATTATCTAAACACGCAGGAAGGTAGAAATTTACCGGTGGTTCATTGTATCAAAGGAACAGCCGGATGGGAACTTTATGGAAAGGTGGCCCAGCTGCGGCGGGATACCGATATCTGTATTGAAAAGATCGCATTTGGATCAATGGAGCTTGCCGAGTTTCTGGCTGAGAACCAGTATGACCGGGTCGAGCTGGTGGGGGTTGTTTCAAATATTTGTCTTATCTCGGATGCGGTACTGGCAAAGGCGGCGCTGCCGGAAGCGGAAATTATTGTTGATGCCAGCTGCGTCGCCAGCAATGAAGACCGTCTTAATGAAGCTGCATTGGATGTGATGGAAAGTATGCAGATTCGCATTATCAACCGAAGATAAAACTGGCAAAATTTCAATTCCCCGGCTGAACTTTCTGAGCTATAATAAACAAAACACAAGGAGGCAACAATGGGAACCAGTAAGGAATTTGCAGACTATGTCTGTGATCAGTTAATAGCAGCGGGAAACATCACTTGCAAAAAAATGTTTGGCGAATATGGCGTCTATCTTGACGAAAAGATTGTCGGACTGATCTGCGATAATCAGTTTTTTCTCAAGAAAACAGAAGCAGGACGAGTCATGATTGAAGAACGCTTGACAACTTTTGAAGAAGGTCTGCCATACCCGGGTGCCAAGCCGCAGTTTTTGATTGATTCGCTGGATGACCGGGAATGGTTGGCCGAATTGCTGCGGGCCAGCTATCAGGAATTGCCAATGCCCAAGCCCAAGAAAAAGAAAAAATGATGGATCAACAAGAGTATAAGAAAACGTATAAACCATTGATCCTGTGGATGATCTTATTCATAGTAGGGAGTACCTTAATACCAGTATTTATCAATAGAACGCTTGATCAGCTATTCCAGATAACCTGGGGCGAGGGTGCCGAGGTTAGGATGGTGCTGATGTTTATGGTGATCGCCATTGATGGTTTATTGGTTATGATTTATGCTGGAGAATATGTCTATTGGATTAATGGCGGACCCGGCTTTGAGGAAGCTAAAGCAGCCGGCAGTGAAAGAAGAAAAGCCTATGCAGCTGCACATTTAAGCGTGTTTCTAAAAATGACACTGGTATGTTGTGTCTATCTCTTGTTCAGTTTGCTTTTCCATTTTCCAATCGGGATTGATATTGCCGTGATATCATCAGCTGTTGTTGTCGCGTCGATCATGACCATTCCGATTCGCTTTAACTAAAAAATTGCTGCATCGTGAGTAGCAGGGGACTTAGCTTTATTCAGTTTTAATTTGAGCACTCTTTAAATAGAGACTGTCTTTTCGACATCAATCAACAGTTCATTGTGCCTTAAAAATGAAGGGGTAAAGGGCGAATTGTAACGTGCCAGACGGAAACCACCATGAGTCTTCAGGTTCTTTCCCTCAAGCCATTTGAGTAATTTCGTTTTAAGTGCATCAAGCTTTTCTTTTTTAATCGAACCAGAAAAAGCAATTGACGCACTGACCTTTTCCTCGATTTTTTTAATTTTTATTCTTGAGTTACCAGGTTCAGGGGGTGATTCACTGGCATATTTAGCGGGCAGAACAAAGCTCGTTATTGATATGCCGGGGCCTAAGTCATTGAATACCGGGACAGTCATGGCAATTTTTTCTCGTCTGGAATTATTCCCGCTGATATAATCAAAAATCTGATTAAATCCGCTTGTGTGCTCACTTTTAAGATCTTCAATAGAAGCCGTTAGATAACTTTTATAGGCTCGAAGTTCAAGTTCACCGTCTTTTTCAACAATTGCGTATTCAGGGGTTTCATAATTTGACATGATAGATCCTCCTAATCATTTATAAGCTATGACTACCCCAAAATTTGCTTTCGTAACATCCCTTCGTCTTTCTAGATTAGTATTCATGATCCGCTTCGCGCATCATGACAAATTCCGGAACCTTGATTAAGATCTCAGTGAGCTCAAGTGCTTTGAGTTTGCCTTGATGGTTTCAGTATATCCTAATTTCAAGGTCGATGAGGCCGGATTTATGAACACAACTTGGCATGCCTTAAGCACCTTTATTTTAAAACGAAGAACTGATCATAAAACCAAGAATGGCTCCATAAATCGCAGTTCGATGGGGTTTGGCAGTAATGGGGCAACTACCGTTGGGGCAGCCGACCAGTTTATAATAGAGCAGTCCCAATGCGCCCCCGACAAGTGTGCCAATTATTATTTTGATATACATTTGATACCTCCGAATAAAAAAATTGATAGATCAGTTGAATGATTCCCATTATATCAAAGGCTTTTTTTGAAATCTGTGATTAAATCACAGTAACCATATCACCAACCTTCCCCGCATTGTTAGGTCGAAGGAATTTGCACAAAAGAACTGTCACCTTGTGCTTACGAAGCATATTTTGAAGCCTTTATTCCTTTGAATCAAAAAATATCTATGATAGAATTGGAAGGACAATAAACGAATCCCATTTTATCAGAACAGGAGTAAATTAAATGGCAATCGAAAAAGTAAAAGATTATTTCAAACAATGGAATATTGAAAGCCGCATCCTGGAATTCCAGACCTCATCGGCAACGGTGGAACTGGCGGCGCAAGCGGTCGGTTGTGCCCCGGAACGAATCGCCAAAACCTTGTCCTTTAAACTGGCGGAAAAATGTGTGCTCGTCGTGGTGGCCGGTGATGCCAGAATCGACAATTCAAAATTTAAAGCGCATTTTAAAAGCAAGGCAAAAATGCTTTCTCCGGAAGAGGTTGAGCACCTTGTTGGTCATGGTATTGGCGGCGTCTGTCCCTTTGCCGTCAACGGCAATGTGGATGTCTATCTCGATGATTCACTGAAACGATTTGATACCGTCTTTCCGGCCTGCGGTAGCAGTAATAGTGCCATTGAACTGACAATCGCGGAACTGGAAAAATATTCCAACAGTGTCGGCTGGTTTGATCTGTGTAAGGACTGGCAGCCGGTCTGATAAGTAGCCACTGGTTCTGGTATTGGGTATCGAAGAAGCCGATGTTTGTTGGAGAATCATATTTTTAGCGGGGGGAGGGGGATGCGACAAATAAACGTCCCCATTGTCTTCGGTATATTTCAAAACATTTACGGGCATTGATTCTGCCAGAACTTACCCCAGGTCAGATCAGCTATACCTATGCCAGCGAAGCCGATCTACTGAATGTGGCTTTGTTTGGGATGACAGCCAAATAATGGAGACAGACTAACGCAGAGATAAAAGGTAACATTCGCGACGAGGCAAACTTAAAGCAGCTACTGGTTTTAGCAAATATGGAGAGTTACAATGCGATTTTAATTGCGCAGGGAGTGAGCCTAGTCGGATCGGTTAATTGAATTACGGAAACTTGTATCGAGACAACTGCGGTCGCTTGAAGAATTGGGAACACCTTTTATCAATGCATTAGAATAAGTGACGGTTCACGTTTCGATTTGACTATGCATTAACCCACGCCCCCGGCAAATTTAGAAATCAAAGAATTGCCCGGGGCTTTATAATTAAGGGACGGTTCTTTTGAGAAAAACAGAATAAAAAATCGACCTCACTGGGTCTAATGGCATCTTCATTGGGGTTGATGATGAATAAGGGCGGGACGGATGAGACTATTCCGAAAGCAAGGGAGCATTCTTATGAATAAGTATACCAACGAAGAATTAAATGAAGCGCTTCGGGAAGTATCTTCAACGATTAGCAAATGTGAAAAAATGCAAGGTAAATTTGCCGAAGGGACCTCCCAATGCTCACTGCTCAGAAATAGAATTAAAGCGATGGTTATTTCAAAGCTTTTGATAGAAAGTGAACTATCCCAAAAGAAACAAATGTCTAATGTTCTGGGGCAGCATACAAAAAAAGGATTAACAGAATCGCTCAGACCAGTGGTTTCAGTTATCAGCAAGTGTGAAAAAGCACAGGTGAAATTCGATGAAGGAAGCTTTCATCATCGGCGATTTGAGAATTTAATCAAGGCAATGGTTATATCTAAAGTTTTGATAGAGGATCAGCTTGATCTGATGGAATAAGCGTCGGTTTGTGATAAACCAAAATGGATGAAATGAAAAAACGGCTCCTTTATATAGCCTGGATATGACGAACGAAACGTCCCCACGTCATTCCCGCGTCATTACAGATCCTAAAACATCCCCACGTCTTGGGGAACTGCTGATGAAAAACCTCACTAGAAAGATCATAAAAAGATTTCAAGAAGAAACGAAATAAGAACTAAGAAATCTACCGGAACTACCAGACTACAAAGAAATCAGCGATCATAAACAGGTAAAAAAAGAAAATGATAAATAATAAGAAAGCACAAGAAAGAATAAGAAAGCATAAGAAAGCATAAGTTAATATTTTAACTTATGTTTTCTTATTGACAAAACGAACAGAAAATGTTATTATCTGTTCATAGTAATACGGGAGGTAATACAAATGAATGGAAATGCATGGATGTTCCGGCCCAATATTGACGAGAAAAAGATTGAAGAATTAGAATCGAAAGATCTGATTGCTTGTGGCTGGCCACATTTGGGTGATCTAAGTGGGTTATCAAAAGAAGAGATAAAAATGCTTCTTCAGAAGCCACCATATGAGTATTCAAAAATAAAACTGGGTAATGCAAGTTCAGCACTTGATATATTTGTAAATCAGATGAAAAAATATGATTTTGTATTAATGCCGAAAGGGAAATTTGTTTTGATTGGTAATGTTCAAGGCGATTATACCTATGATCCAACAGTGGATAACGATATCGAGGGGTATCCCCATCAGCGTTTAATTGAATGGAAAATCAGAGTCGAGCGGGTAAATCTTCCCATTGAATTGCGACAATCGCTTAAAGCCCATCAGGTGGCAACGTCATTGACAAAATTTTACGATATCATTGATTTACTAGTGCGCGTTGATAATAATGAATTTTTAGGAGACGATGATAAGATGGAATTAGTTCCGGTCAGTTACCCACTGCGACCGGATTATGCGGTTAGTTTTGCTGTACCGATTGATATTTCCGAAAGAGAAGCGGAGCGACTTGGAGATTTTTGTTCGACCTTATATTTTGGAAAACATGAGCTTGATTATCTCTCAACAGGCATTAGAAAGCTTTCTTCAGCAGAAGGAGTAGCTGCTGTACTTGCTTCTAAAAATGAAAGTTCCGAAAAAAAAGAGGAGCGATCAAAACGACTAGAAATATTAGATAAAATAATGCTTGAGTTTGAAGAATTAGAGACTATTGTTGAAAATAAAGAATCCCTATCAACAAAAGAAAGGAAAGAACTAAAAGAACGAATTAAAAGGCTTGAATCTGATTATAAAAGTATAAAACGGTAAAGAAATATTAAGTATTTAGGTATTCTCTGTTAACGATGAAAATTAATCCGTAAAATATGGAGTGTTTAAATTCAAAGGAGGGTTTATAAATGAGTTTTGATATGCATAATCAAGTATTTATGAAGGAAAGACTGGAAAAGCGGACTATTTGCAAAATGATCACGATGGGGCTAGACCCGTTGCATCAAACATTTTTAAACGAAAACGCAACAGCGATCGTTGATGATTTAATGAATTTATTGTATGACTGGGGATTTGTTGAGATCACTGAGGAAAAACCCTTTGCAAACAGTGATGATACTGAAGAATATAAATGGTTTAAGGTCAATAAAGGCTTATTCGATAGTAACAATCAGATGAAAAAACAGATCAGGCGGATGGACTGGCAAAGCAAGGATGGGAAAATTATCAGTGCTTTTTCTAAAAGATTTCTTGAATTAGGAGTTGGGTCGGAATTATCGATCGAAAACTGTTTTGATGAATTTATGACGGTGTAACATAGTTGGCAACATCCAGTGAAGATCTATGTTTTAGATGTGCGGCTATTTTAAAGCTAATAACCTCTGGTTTGCGGAAGAAGCTGGAGAAAATGTTTGAAAATCTAAAATAAAAAAACGGATGAGCTTGGAAAAAAGCTATAATTGGTTAAAGAGTATCGAGGGAGATAATGATGAAAGAACTTTTAAACAAAGATGTTGAACATAAAAAATTTGGTGTTGGCAAAGTGATTCAAATAGAAGGGGATTTCTTTTCGGTTTCTTTTAAAGACATGGAAAGAAAGTTCAGTTTTCCTGAAGTTTTTCAAAAGCATTTAAGCTTAAGCGATAAGGAACTTGCCAAAAAGATTAAAGATTTGATTGAGATAAAAGAACAAGATAAACGTGAGATCAAATTATTGGAAGACGAAAAACGGACGACAAATGTAAGACGGAATGAAATCCTTGATCTGGTTGAAACTTATGAAGATGTTGTTAAAAATGCGAGAGTTTTCTGTGATCATGTAAACGATTGCGAGGAGCTAAGGAAAAAGCTGAGTAATTTTCAGCATTGGTATTATATTGAGGAAATCGGTAAATTCGCTCCAAGTAAGTTTATCGGTTATCAGGATATTACAGTCGAAGATTATATTTTTGGCACAAGTACAGAAGGGTACATGGATGGGCGCGAAACAGAGAAACAATTAAATAAGTGGTTTAAGCAGACGCCAGAGGAAGTAAAGAATTACTATTATCAAAAACTACTGGGTGATTTGTCCTGGTATAGTAAAGAACCAAACAAAAGGGCATGCGTGCACATCAAGAAAGACTCTTAAAGGCATTTCTGTTCGATGGTCCAATAAATAAGCAAGTTAATTAAAAAATAATGAAGGGAGTGTCTTGATCCATTTGATTGGGGTCAGACAAGAAAAAATGAAACTATCAAAAATATGTTTGGATGTGGATTTGCAGGATTTTGAAATAGGAAAAATTTATCAGCGTAATGACAAGCCCTGCATTTTCGATCCCATTCGTGAAATTCTTGTAGTGATTACACCAGAAGAGATCATTCGTCAGAAATTTGTGCAGTACCTGATCCACCGGATGATGGTGCCCAAAGAAATGGTTTTCGTGGAAGTCCCGATGACAATTTTTAAAAAAGGAGCCAGAGATCGGGCTGATATTATTATTGTCGGCAGAGATGATGAGGGCCATAGCTATCCCATGATGGTGGTGGAATGTAAGGCGGCTGAAGTTCCTTTGGTTGATGATGTCTGGGATCAGGTGCTTAGATACGACAAGGTGGTTCAATCGGGTTTAGTGGTCATCACTAACGGAGAACTGACATTTTCAGCGGCTCTGAACCAGTCGGTGGGTCACTATGCGCCACTTGAGAAAATGCTAACCTATCCGGAAATGCTTGAAAAAAAGGATTATCCCTTTTATCAGGATAGTGGTGAGAAATGGACACGTCCAGATTTTGAAATGCTGATGTTACCGGAAACAATTGATAATTTCAAGAATTGGGGAAACATCGGTGATGATACGCCGGAACGGCTCTATCCTTTTATTATCAATCTGGCCGGTTTTCTTTTAGATCAAACTCTGAAGTTTTCGCCGTATCAATGGGATGACCTGAAGGTTGTCGATGATGGCATTCGCTTTACAACCTTTGGAAATGCTGCTGGGGGAGACTGGACAAATGAATTTCATTATTTTATGATCGAGGATGAAAGTGGTGAAAATCAGATTGTCAGCATCACCGTCCAGGGAAGCATGCATTTTGAGAATGATCCCCGTTTTGGCAACCGCAAAGGGGTGACAACCCTGGTGGTGGCTGTGGATGATTACGATAAACGCCATAATTCACTGCAGCTCTGCATGGATCGCTATACCATTTGCCAAAAAGATCGCTATCTGCTCTGGCATGATGGTACCCTGACAGTGGGGAAAAAAGGGTCAGCCAAAAAAGATGAAGTGATTCGTTTTATCAAAACTCAAGAGCCGTCTTTAATTGATCAGCAGGGACGGGTTTTTCTGGGTAGCTTTGATGCCAATGCTCCCATTTCATTTGAACAACCGGAAACCCGGCTATTTATCAGAAATGTGATCCGTTATGCCGTGGTTCGTGATCAATTCAGACGATTGAAAAACGAAAGCGCTTGAAGAGGGAAGACTGATAGAAGCGCAGACGCGGGGTGGCTTCTATTCTCAAACACCTTAGATACACGGGGGTGAAGAAAAGCAAGAGAAAAAAGACAAACGTATTTTTCGCAGGTCCCGAAACGTTCCATGAAATACGGTTGTTTTCAAAGGTTGTGATGGAGTGGTGAAGCCAAGAAATACACAAAATGACTTGTGATCATGTAATGGAAACTGCTGATTCAGAATCAAGGTGACTAACTATATAAGTTGAATTAAAAATTTTGAATATCGAACTGGCAATTGTGTAGTGTGCGGGCGATCATCGATCGCCCCTTTAAATTTTTAATACGATATAATATATAATAAATAAATAAATAACCCAGGTTTTTAAGCCTGGGTTTTCTAATAAATTTGTGCGATAACAGAGATATGCGACTCAAAAGTATCTCAAATAAATCGCCCCGAAATCGCATGATACCGTAACAAATGAGGATATACCCTACTTGCTCGCTTCCTCAATCGCCACCGCAACCGAAACCGTGGCGCCAACCATTGGGTTGTTACCCATTCCAATTAGTCCCATCATTTCAACATGGGCGGGAACAGATGAAGAACCAGCAAACTGAGCATCAGAGTGCATTCGTCCCATGGTGTCGGTCATCCCGTAGGAAGCAGGACCGGCGGCCATGTTGTCAGGATGGAGGGTACGGCCAGTACCGCCGCCGGAAGCAACCGAGAAATATTTTTTGCCTTGTTCCAGGGCTTCCTTTTTATAGGTGCCGGCAACCGGGTGTTGGAAACGGGTCGGGTTGGTCGAGTTTCCGGTGATTGAAACATGAACCCCTTCATAATGCATGATGGCAACGCCTTCTTGGACATCGTTGGAGCCGTAGCAGTTAACCGCAGCCCGTTCGCCGTCTGAATAAGGTGTTCGTGAAACGATGTTAAGCTCGCCGGTGGCAAAATCATAATCAGTTTTGACATAGGTAAAGCCATTGACACGTGAAATAATCAGCGCAGCGTCTTTTCCTAAACCGTTTAAGATAACCCGCAGTGGTTTGACCCGAACCTTATTAGCAGAGCGGGCGATGCCGATGGCACCTTCAGCTGCAGCAAAGGATTCATGGCCGGCCAGGAAGGCAAAACATTCGGTTTCTTCGCGCAGCAGCATCGCGCCTAAGTTACCGTGACCTAAACCAACCTTGCGTTGTTCGGCAACCGAACCGGGAATACAGAAAGCCTGTAAGCCTTCACCGATCACTTCAGATGCATCGGCAGCATTGGTAATACCCCTTTTAATGGCCAGAGCAGCACCTAAGGTGTAAGCCCAGCAGGCGTTGTCAAAACAGATGGGTTGAATGCTTCTAACAATTTCAGCCACATCAATGCCTTTTTCATCACAGATAGCCTTTGCTTCTTCTAAAGAGGCAATGCCGTTGGCAGCTAAAGTTTCTTCAATTTTAGCGATTCTTCTTTCATAACTTTCAAATAATGCCATGTGATTTCCTCCTATTCTTTTCTTGGATCGATGTATTTGACAGCATCGTCGAATTGTCCGTATTTACCAGAGGCTTTTTCCAAAGCGGCTGCTGGCTCAACGCCGTTATTGATACTTTCCATCATTTTTCCAAGGTGGACGAAGGAGTAACCAACAATCTCGTCGTTTTTGTTTAAGGCCAATTTCTGAATATAACCTTCGGCAATTTCAAGGTAGCGCGGTCCTTTGGCAAGGGTGCCGTAGGTGGTTCCAACCTGGCTTCGTAAACCTTTGCCCAAATCTTCAAGTCCGGCGCCAATCGGCAGTCCGCCTTCGGAGAATGCCGTTTGGGTACGGCCATATACGATCTGTAAAAACAATTCCCGCATCGCGGTGTTAATTGCATCACAAACTAAATCGGTGTTAAGTGCTTCTAAAATCGTTTTGCCGGGCATGATTTCAGATGCCATTGAAGCGGAATGCGTCATTCCTGAACATCCAATCGTTTCAATCAGACATTCCTCGATGATGCCATCCTTTACATTAAGCGTCAGTTTACAGGCGCCTTGTTGTGGGGCACACCAGCCAATACCATGGGTTAATCCTGAGATGTCGGTGACGTCTTTTGCCTGAACCCATTTGCCCTCCTCGGGGATTGGTGCACAGCCATGATTTGCGTTGTTTCCAACGGTACACATATTTTTAATTTCGTGTGAATATTCCATTCATTAAGCTCCCTTCAAAATATTACTCCTTTAATTATAAACTTTAAAATTAAAAAAAAACAGGTAATATTTTGTTATTTTCGAAATGCGGAGAAAAATACCCGAATTGGACAAAAAGTTTAATTGAAGAAATGGCTAAATCGATGTAGAATAGGGCATGAACCTAAAATAGGTGAATTTTATCTTTGGTTCGGTAACTTATCTTAATAATAAATTAAATATAATGATACAGAATTGGTTGATTGATCACACGATTGATTGAGAAGGGATGTAAACGAATGGAATTAAAAAACAAACTTAGCCTGGGAGCAAAACGAGTGGAGTACTTAATGGAAGAGTATTTCGATCGCGAAAAAACACTGGGTTATTGTAAGGCTTGTCCCAATTTTTCCAAGTACTGGTCCTGTCCCACCTACGCATTTGATGAAGCAATCTTTTTAAAGCAGTTTAAATATATCCATATTATTGGCAGACAGTTCGAGGTACCCCGGGAAGATTTAAGAAATGTGCGTGATCCGGAAGCGGTTAAAAAATATAGCACCGATAAACTCCAGGAGATTAAGGTGATGACCTGGAAAACGCTGTTAGAAATTGAAAACGAGGTTGATGGTGCCATCGGTCTGATTCCCGGTAATTGCCCGATCTGTGAAACCCAGGGGATGGCGTGCGCCAGAAAAACAAATGAACCCTGCCGGCATCCGGATATGATGCGTTTTTCGTTGGAGTCTTTAGGCTTTAATGTCGTCGATCTGCTAAAATATGAGGTCGGCATGACCATGAAATGGGGCGATACCTACCGCTTGCCGGAGGTACTTACTTCGGTATCGGCGATCCTCTGCAATGAAGAAATTCCCAAAGCGGTACTCAAAAAATATTTTCCCGATAAAAAGAAAAGCTGGGAGCGGGATGTTCGCAGAACGCCAGAGAATGAATTCCATGTTTCAAAAGTTATTAAACCAGAAGAAACCGTCCACGGTGGAAGTGCTGCAGTTTTGGCCAAGTCAAAGATCATCGATGATGAGATTCCCGCTTATCGACCACAGAAAAGCTGGGTCGGTTATAAGGCTGATAAGAACCCCGAAGAAGCGGCCATAAAAATGGGTTACACGGTTACCATGCAAGGTCAGGAAGAATCGATTCCGGAAAAGGCAGAAGTGGAAACTCAAAAAATCGCTGAGTCAGAAGCTGCCCCGGAAGTTAAAGCGGAAGAAGCAGAAGCCGTCACGGTAAAGGAAAGTCCTGAGCCAGAAGCAGTGGAAATCGCTGCGGAAGAGGATGATAGCAAATATCAATGGTTGGGCTATAAGGCGTCTCTTGACGACGACGAAATAGTCAAACGGCCGATTCCAAAAATGACCGAACTGATTCTAGATGGTGAAGAAGTTCCGGCGATTGAAGAAGAACAGCAAGTAGCCGAAAGTGTCGAAGTTGCGCCAGAAGAAGATTGCACCCCCTATTATGATCAAACCGAAGCGGAACTGGCAGACAATAATGAGGCGGCTTTTGAAGCGGCCGAAAGTTTGGCGGCCCTTGAAGAAAAAGTTGAAGAAGTCGATCAAGCACCGGTCGAAGAAAAGCCAGTCGAAGCAGAGCCAGTTGAAGCAGATGACGACTCCAAATATCAATGGTTAGGTTATAAAGCGTCGCTGGATGAGGATGAACCAATCGTTAAAAAGTCCACCCTGTCGACCATCAAGATTCCCGAATAAAGTTCATTAATTAAACAATACTGACGATCTAGATTGTGTTTGGGATGGGATTTTGCCGTTTCGGACACAATCTAATTTGCGCTAAGGCAGTTATCGTATCGATCAACAGATAATAAAGCTGACGCGGGTCATGTAGAGATACTTAATAAAACAATTAGAAGGAGAAAAATCATGTATTATTCAGCAGATATTGGCGTTATTGGCGGTTCAGGTCTCTATGAATTAAGTACCGACGTGAAGAGAATTGAAGTGGATACCCCTTACGGCAAGCCATCCGATGATATCAGCCTGGTCAAGGTGGGCGAAAAAACGGTGGCATTTTTGCCGCGCCACGGAAAAGAACATACCCTCAACCCTTCAGAAATTAATTACCGGGCCAATATTTTTGCCTTGAAAAGCCTGGGTGTAAAAGCGATTATCTCGCCCTGCTGTGTCGGCAGCCTTAAGTTTGAGATGAAACCCGGCGATTTTGTGGTAACCGATCAGTTTATCAATATGACCTCTGGCCGTAAGGATACTTTCTTTGAAAAACCAAAGGTCAATCACATCAGTTCTGCCCATCCCTATGACCAGAAGCTAAGAGTAATGGCCATGGAAGCAGCCAAAGAATGTGGGATTACCGCCCACTTTGGCGGGACTGTGGTGGTTATCAACGGCCCCCGTTTCTCAACCGTGGCCGAAAGCCGGATGTTTGCGATGATGGGTGCCGATGTCGTCAACATGACCCAGTATCCGGAAGGCTATCTCTGTCTGGAACAGGAAATCCCGGTGGTCAACATCGCCCTGATCACCGATTATGATGCCGGTCTCGAAGATCATCCGGATATTAAACCGGTAACCAATGAGGATGTCATCCGGGTTTTAAATGAAAATACTGAAAAAGTAAAAGCGCTGATCTTTAAGCTGATCGATAAATTAGAGGTGTAGGCTTGAAACCTCTTTATTTTGAAGATGGGGAGCTTAAGCTGATTGATCAGACCAAGCTGCCCACCCAGTTTATTATTCATGCTTATAGTGATTATCGGGAAATTGCCAAAGCGATTGTCGATATGATTGTTCGAGGAGCACCGGCCATCGGGGTAACCGCTGGCTACGGTGTTTATTTTGGTGCGTTGGAATATGAAAATGAGCCAAAAGACGTTTTTTATGATAAAATGAAGGAAGTTTGCGAATTACTGGCGTCGACCCGTCCCACCGCCGTGAATTTATTCTGGGCGATCAAGCGGATGGAAGATGTGATGGCGGCCAATGCCGATAAAGAACCGGCGCAATTGGTTGAAATATTAAAGGATGAAGCCCAGGCCATCTGTGCCGAAGACATTCAGATGTGTCGGGACATGGGCAAGCATGGCGCCGAGCTGATCCATCAAAACGATACCCTTTTGACCCACTGTAACGCCGGAGCCTTGGCAACCGCCGATTACGGCACCGCCCTGGGGGTAATTCGGGCGGCTCATGAAGCCGGCAAAAATATTTCTGTCTATGCCGACGAAACCCGGCCTTTTTTACAGGGTGCCCGACTGACCGCTTACGAACTTCATGCCGACGGCATTCCGGTAACGTTAATTACTGATAACATGGCTGGCTGGATGATGAAACTGGGCAAGATTGACGGCGTTATTGTGGGCGCCGATCGGATTGCTGCTAATGGTGATGTGGCCAATAAAATCGGTACCTATTCGGTGTCGGTACTGGCCAAAGCCCATGGCATTCCGATGTATGTGGCGGCACCGACCTCGACCATTGATTTTGCCATGCAATCCGGGGATGAGATTGTCATTGAACAACGGGACTGCCGTGAGATCAGCCACATCGGTGGCATTCAGGTGGCGCCGGACGGGGTCGCCATGGAAAACCCGGCCTTTGACGTCACCCCCCACCAGAATGTCACCGCCATCATCACTGAAAAAGGGGTGGTTTATCCCCCCTATGATATTAATATTCCCAAGCTAAAAGAATAGCAAGATAATAGCAAAAGAATAGCAAAAATAAAGCAAAAATAAAGCTAAAGGATAAAGCATGAAAGTAAATATACTATTTCCCGTTCTCAATGAAGAGCGGCGACTGGAAAAAGGGATTTTAAAAACCCTGCTTTTCCTCAAAAAAAACAAGCTCTTTGATTATCAATTGACGATCATTGATAATGGGTCGACCGACGCCACCGCGGCGATCAGCCGACGGCTGTGCGAAAAGCATCCCGAGGTTCATTATCTAAAAACCCCTGAGCGGGGCGTCGGGGTCGCCCTGCGAACTGGCGCGGCGGACAATCGCTGTGAAGTGATTGGCTATATGGATATTGACCTTTCCACCAATATTGAGCATCTCAGACAGGTCAAGGATATTTTTGAAAACCTGCCCGATGTAAGAATTATCAAGGGCTCGCGGCTGATGAAAAATTCGACGGTGATGGGGCGCAAGCCGGCTAGAGAATTTACCTCCCGGGGACTCAATCGGCTCTTGCATGTGGTCTTTAAAAATCAGTTCACCGATGCTCTCTGCGGCTTTGATTTTTATCGAAAAGAGACCTTTGACGACTTGATTGCTGCTGCCAGCCAGGACAATGGCTGGTTTTATTGCGTTGAGCTGCTGCTGCGCGCCGAGCGTCAGGGCATCGCAGTCCACGATATTCCGGTGATCTGGGAAGATGATTATGATACTAAGGTAAAGGTTGTTAAAACTGTGGTATCCTATCTCAAGCAGATCAAATTTTTAAAGTCAGAATTTATTAAAGAAGATCGTCAAAAAAATAAATTGAAAAATTTGAATTAAGATCACCAGACAAATCCTGACAGCAAGGAGACAAGATGAAGGTACCAGCAAATAATTTACTACGGCATTTTGAAGAGCACCAGCAAGAATACGAAGATAAAGCATTAGAAATTCTAAGAAGCGGCAGCTATATTCTCGGGAATGAAGTAGACCGCTTTGAAAAAGATTTTGCCAGCTATATCGGCACCAATTACTGCGTCGGCCTGGGCAACTGTTTAGATGCCCTGTGGCTTTCTTTTCGTGTTTTGGGGATTGGCGCCGGCGACGAGGTGATCGTTCAGGCCAACACCTACATTGCCAGCGTGATGGGGATCACCATCAATGATGCCACCCCGGTTTTTGTCGAACCGGACGCTTTTCATGGTATCGATGCCGATAAAATCGAAGCGAAGATTACCAAAAAGACCAAGGCCATTCTGGTAGTCCACCTTTACGGCACCAGCTGCGAAATGGATAAGATCGTGGCGATTGCCAGAAAACACAATCTCCGGCTGGTCGAGGATTGCGCCCAAAGCCATGGCGCCACCTATCAGGGTCAGGTGACCGGTTCCTTTGGCGATATCGGCTGTTTCAGCTTTTATCCGTCCAAAAATCTCGGCGCATTTGGTGATGGCGGTGCCATTACTACCAACAGCCCAGAACTGGATCGGGCCTTTCGGATGTATCGCTTTTACGGTAGTGAAAAGCGCTATTACAATAAGGTCGTCGGCACCAATTCCCGCTTGGATGAGCTTCAGGCGGGGCTGCTTAATGTCAAGCTTGCTTATCTGGATGAGCTCAATGCTGACCGCAACCGGGTTTGCACCGCCTATCTTGACAAGATCAGCAATCCGGTGATCGCTTTGCCTAAACTGCGGGACCAGGCAACCACGGTCTGGCATCAGTTTGTCATCACCACCCCCTATCGGGATCAGCTTAAGGATTATCTGGAAGCTGCAGGCATCGGCAGCATCATTCATTATCCAATTCCCCCACATTTGTCAGAAGCCTATGCCTATCTGAAGATTGGCCGGGGTAGTCTGCCGATTACTGAAAAACTGGCGGATCAGGTTTTATCACTGCCCTTGTTTTATGGGATGACCGAAACCGAAATCGACACCGTTATTACCGCTATCAATACCTTTGTGCCACCGGCGCCGGAGCAATAAGATGACCGTAAACAAAACCCGTTGGGACAAAATCATTATCGGTGCCGGACTTTACGGACTCTATGCCGCCAAAAGCTGTGGTGACCGGGGTCAGCGGGTATTGGTGCTGGAATGGGAAGCGTCGCCTTTTCAGCGGGCTACCTATATCAATCAGGCGCGCGTCCATATGGGTTATCATTACCCGCGGTCCTATGCCACAGCGATTAAGTCGGCCCATTATTTTAACCGCTTCGTGAAGGATTATCAGTTTTGTATTCACAGTGAATTTGACCAGGTTTACGCCACCAGCGACAGCTTCAGCTGGACCAACCGCGACCAGTTTACCCAGTTTTGTCAGGCGGCAGAGATTCCCTGCGAAGAGCTTATTCCCCATAAGTATTTTAAAAAGGGGCTTTGTGATGGTGCCTATCTAACCCGTGAATATACCTATGATGCCGGCATTCTGGGACATTATTTTGTCGATCAGCTGGAAAAACGGAAAAATGTTGAAATTCGCTATGGGGTGCGGATTCAGCGGATTGAAAAAGGGGAAACGAGCTATGCCATTACCTTGGAAAATGGGAAGGTCGAAGAAACCGGCTTTCTCCTCAACGCCACCTACGGGTCAACCAATCAGATCCTTGATCTGGCTGGTTATGAGCCCTTTAAAATTAAGTATGAGCTTTGCGAAATCATTCTCTGCCAGCCGGAAAAAAAGCTGCTTGAGGTGGGGATCACGGTGATGGACGGGCCTTTTTTTTCGCTGATGCCCTTTGGAAAAAGCGGCTACCATTCGCTGACGTCGGTGACCTTTACTCCTCATCGGTCGTCTTTTGACAGCCTGCCCCAGTTTAACTGCCAGAAAAAAAGCGATGGTTATTGCAGCCCCAAACAACTGGGGAACTGCAATGATTGTCTCGCTAAACCGGCATCGGCCTGGCCCTATATGTCTAATATGGCCGAGAAATATCTAAAGGAAGATTACGGCTTTTCTTATGCGGGCTCGCTTTTTTCGATGAAGCCGATTTTAAAGGCTTCTGAAGTCGATGACTCCCGGCCGACGGTGGTCCGTAAGGCCAGTGAAAAACCGACCTTTGTTTCGGTGTTGTCGGGAAAAATAAATACCGTTTATGATTTGGATGAGGTGCTCAAAGATGACTAAAAAACAGGTCAATAAAGTGGACGTAGGGGATAAAGAAAAAAACTTTGTTTCAGCGGTGATCTATATCTATAATGATGAAGAGCGGATCAGGGATTTTCTGGGGAAGATTAATGCGGTTTTAAGTGCCAATTTTGACAACTATCAGATTATCTGCGTCAATGACGCTTCGGACGATAACAGTCTGGCGGTTATTCGCGAGATCGGCAAAAGCATTGCCGGGACGGTCATCAACGTCGTTAATATGAGTTTTTACCAGGGCGTTGAGCTGGCCATGAATGCCGGCATTGATCTGTCGATCGGCGATTTTGTTTTTGAATTTGACAATATGGTGATGGATTATGATGCTGAATTGATGATGGCGGTATATAATCACAGCCTGACTGGTTTTGATATCGTCAATGCCGCCCCGAAAAAATGTGGCCGCAAGACATCACGGCTTTTTTACACAGTCTTTAACCGTTATTCACACAGTCCCCATCAGCTGCGAACAGAAAACTTCCGGGTGTTGTCAAGACGGGCGATTAACCGGGTCCATTCGATGAGCAAGACGATCCCCTACCGCAAGGCGGTTTACGCCAACTGTGGATTAAAAATTGACACCATTGAGTACGACAATGATCTGTCCTGCACCAAGGCCTACGATGCCGAAACAAAAAATCAGCGAAAAGAAATGGCCGCTGATTCGCTGATTTTATTTACCAACGTGGCCTATAAGATGACCCTGTTGGCGGCAGTCTTTATGATGGTGGCGACCTTTGGCATCGGTATCTATACCCTGGTCAGCTATGTCTATGAAGATGTTGTTTCCGGCTATACCTCGATGATGCTGGTGATCGTCTTTGGCTTCTTCGGCGTCTTTGTGATTCTGGCGGTAATCATCAAATACTTATCAATGCTGATCGAACTGGTCTTCAGCAAACAAAAGTACACCATCGAGTCGGTCGAAACCATTAGCGAGTAGGAACTACCGTACCGACCAATTGTTAATCTGTTGTTTGCTGCGGGATCGGACAGGCTACCGCCTGTTCGCCCCGATGCAAACAACATGATGTAACAATTGTCGGTACTAGGTTATCACGGATAAAAAACAAAGGCTGCCTAGCCGATTTTACTTAATCTCGACTTCGGCGTGGGGATCGAAGGGGTTGGTGCGCAGCGAAAAGGAGTATAGAAAAGGGTAGGACTTTCGCAGATGGTTCATATAGATCAGCCATTCTAAGAGCAGCAGCTTCTGAACCCGCTCAATATCGACCATCAGGTGGGCGTGGTCTTTTTCAGGGAGCTGGTTAAGATCCTTGCGATTGGCCAATTCCTGCTCAGCATGAGCTAGCGACATAATCAGATCGGAAAAGGTTTCGTGTTCAATCAGGATCGGGTTTTCTAACAGGGTCAGAAAGAGTTCCCGTTTAGCGGTGAGAAAGCTACTGAGATTTAACAAACAGGGACCCTGAAAGTTTACAGAGGAGTCAATTTTCTTAATTTGTCTAATGGCATTTTTGTAATCCCGGCTATCCCATTGGGGATCGATTAATAAAACGGCTTGCAGGTCTTTTAAATGGGCATCTTCTTTACAGAAAAAGCCCATCAATTCGACCCCGGCCTCAGAAAAGAAGACACTGACGACCATGTTCACCTTCTTGAGCCGTTCAGCCTTATCTTTGTCACTAATGATCTTGTGAAAAATAATTGAAACCAGTAACACATCCACCGGTAAAAAAGCGATATCACCAAGCAGATAAATAAAGATATGGTGAGTGTCTTTGAATATCAAAAAGTGGATAAAGTAAAGGATCACCGACAGGGCGATAAAGCTCGATGCCATAAGCAGAGCCTTGTAGTTTTTTTTCATAGATTGTCTCCAGTGTTCAAATTTATAGGACTTTTGTTTAATTATAACGCAATTTTTAAAAGAAGACTAGCGAATAGTCCGATTAGCAGAGCAAAATTGCTTGATCGATTATGAAGGTGTTTTCTGGCCAATATTTTAAATGATCTAAGAGAAGGTAGGACACCGATGAAATTTAGTATGTTTTCCTGGTTTGGTTACTTTATGCCTTTTGAAGAGCGGATAAAAATTATTGCCGATGCCGGTTTTGATGAGGCGATGATTTCCTGGGAGGATGAGCTTGAGCCCTGGGCACTAAAGAAAGAAGCATTCCCGGAGCTGGTCAGAAAGAATGGTTTGGCGATTACCAATATGCATGCTCCATTTATCGGTTACAGTGATATCTGGACGGCCTCGCGCATGGAGATTTCGCCCAAGCTTAAGATGTTCAAGGATTATTTAAAAGATTGCCAGGCTTTTGAGATTCCGGCGATGGTGATGCATACCAATGATCTCGATGCATTTACGCCGGATTTGGATAAGGGTTTGGCTTTTTTCTCCGAGCTGGCCGATGCCGCCGAGAAGTACAACGTCGATTTGGCGGTCGAAAATGTCTCGCGCCAGCATCTGTTGGTTTATCTATTAGATCAGATTGATGCCCCGCGGTTTGGGATGTGCTATGACAGCTCCCACGATTTTCTGGAAGAACAGAATTGCGGCCGGATTTTAAAGGCATATAAGCATCGGATTAAGGCGCTACATCTTTCAGATAATGACTTTTTGCAAGATCGCCACTGGATTCCCGGCGAAGGCAGCATCCCGCTGGATGCGGTGATGGCTGAGATTCAGACGGTGCCAACCATCAAAACGATTTCTTATGAGGTGCTGGCTAATGCAGTCTGGCAGGAGAAAGATCCGCTCGATTTCGCTGTGGCGGTTAAGCAGAGTCTGGCAACCAAGGATCCAGAATCACGGCAAAAATAATCAATTGAAAAGTTGCCTATTCTGTGATACACTGCCACTAATATAATAGAAAATTGATGAGGAAAGGGGTGCAAAACCCCTGCAGCCCCCGCTACTGTAATTGCTAATAAGGTTTTTGTGCCACTGTCTTATGGATGGGAAGGGAGAACCAAGGATAGGCAAGAGTCAGGACACTCATAATCATTGATATTCTTCGGTGGGAAGAACAGGATTAAACCTTTTGTTTAGTATCCAGCCTCCACAGGAAGCTGGATTTATTTTTGCAAAAAATGCAAAAAAATAAAGAAAAAGAAGGAAGAAAATGAAAAAGAAGAAGCTCAGAAGGCTATCGGCTAGTTTAATTATTTTAGCCTTGATGGTATCCTTTACTGGATGTCAACAAAGCGGCACAACAACGGATGCTAAGGGAGTTGAGACGAAAAGTGGTTCGACCAGTTATCCGGTAACAGTAACAGATAATGCCGGCAACGCCGTGACCATTGATAAAGAACC
This sequence comes from uncultured Acetobacterium sp., assembly GCF_927416815.1. Lineage (NCBI taxonomy): Bacteria > Bacillati > Bacillota > Clostridia > Eubacteriales > Eubacteriaceae > Acetobacterium > uncultured Acetobacterium sp. The sequence goes on from NZ_CAKMJU010000034.1 coordinate 39,419, forward strand.
ACAAAAGATTGTCTCGTTATCACCGGCAACAACCGAAATTCTGTTTGCCCTGGATCAGGGTGATAAGGTGGTAGGACGGACAAAATATTGCAACTATCCCGAAGCTGCCTTAGCAGTCACCGATGTGGGCAGCTTTAACTCACCGACCCTTGAAAAAATCATTGAGTTGTCACCAGATCTGGTGGTTGCATCTGATTTTATTTCTGATGATATCAAACAACAGCTGGAGGCGACTGGCGCTAAAGTGATAACCTTTAATGCTGCCAATATTGACGGGATTCTAAGCAATATTGTTGATACTGGGGAAGTGACCAATGCCAATGATCAGGCCAAAGCGGTCGTCGAAAAAATGGCAGCTGAGCGAGAAGCCTTAAGTGAGAAAGCACAAACAGCCAAAACCCAGAAAGTAGTATTTTTTGATATCGGAAAGTTTTACTCGGCAGGTCCCGGTTCCACCCTTGATTCCATGCTGACCGATCTAAATGCAGTGAATATTGCTGCCGATAAAACCGACCAATGGCCACAGCTCAGCACTGAAGAAATCATTGCTGACAACCCCGATGTTTATATTTCACTGTACACCACACCAGAGGAAATCAAGGCGACCCCAGGCTTTGACAAAATCAATGCGATTATCAATGATCAAGTAATCTATTTCGAATTTCTCACTTTGGAAAGTGATATGATCCAGCGGCCAGGGCCACGTATTATTGAAGGAATGGCCTTGATTGCCGAAAGTATTTATCCGGAAATTTTCACTAAATAAGAGTAAGTAAGTCTTTCTAATGGGGTGAATGCTGTTCGCCCCCTAGTTTTCTCTAGGAGAGACCCAGGGGGCGAACAGAAAAAAGGATCAATTGGAGAAATCATGAAAAACAGAGTCAAGAAATATAGTATTATCATATCCATTGCTATTTGTATCATCATTATTTATGTCTGTACTTTGTTGGGAGTGGCGTCGATTTCTTTTTGGGATGCTAATAAAATCCTGCTGAATCAGATTTTTCGGATCGATTTGGGGATGGAAAATATTAGCGCGGGAGCCATTGCCATTATTTGGAATGTGCGATTGCCGCGGATTATTCTGGCCTTTATTACCGGTGGGGTGCTGGCCATCTGTGGCGCCGCCTACCAGGGAATCTTTAAAAATCCCATGGCTGATCCTTATATTTTAGGGGTATCATCGGGGGCGGCTCTGGGAGCGACGATTGGCATTGTGATGAATTTTTCCAGCAGTTTATTTGGGATGAACGGCACCGCTATTTTAGCTTTTGTCGGATCATTTGCATCGATTTTAGTGGTTTATAATATCTCCCGAGTCGGTCGCAAGGTTCCGGTGGCGACACTGCTACTTAGCGGCATTGCCATCGGGCAAACCATTAGTGCGATCATGTATTTGCTGATGATTTTTAATCAGGAAGAAATGACCCGGATTATGTTCTGGATCATGGGCAGTTTAAACGGTAAGGGCTGGGGTCAGGTTTTAACGGTGCTACCTTATGTTATTATCGGATGTATCGTTATGCTGACCTCAGTTCGAGAATTGGATATCATGCTGTTGGGCGAGGAAACCGCGACTCAGTTGGGGGTGGATACCGAGCGTTTAAAAAAGAAAATTTTAATTACCTCATCGCTGCTGACCGCAGCAGTGGTCTCGGTTACCGGGATCATCGGGTTTGTGGGATTGGTAATACCCCATATTGTCCGCCTGGTAACTGGTCCTAAACATCGGGTTTTGATTCCTTTTTCGCTACTCTTTGGTGGAGCGTTTTTAATTCTGTGTGATACGCTGGCCCGAACGGTGGCTGGTCAGGAAATTCCCGTCGGGATTATTACCGCCGCCTTCGGCGGACCCTTTTTTGTCTATCTCTTGAGAAAACGAAAGCAGGGGGGTGTCTAAGATGAAGCGGTTAATGCCAAGAATCATGCTCGATTTTAAGGATCTGGTATCCGGTTATGGTGAAAAAGATATCTTACAAGGGTTTAACGCGACCATCTGTCAGGGTGAGTTTGTCGGATTGATCGGTCCCAACGGCACCGGGAAGTCAACCCTGTTAAAATGTTTGTCGGGACTGTTACCAGTTAAATCCGGGGTGATTACTCTGGAAGAAAAGGACAATACCAGCTATAGCCAGCGGCAGCGGGCTCAAATGATTGCGGTGGTGCCGCAGTCCTTTGATATCGACTATGATTTCACCGTTGAGGACATCGTCTTGATGGGACGCAACCCCTATCTGAGTTATCGCACCAAGGAAAGTCAGCATGATTATACGATTGTCGCCGAGGCGATGCGGGCGACCAAGACCCTCCCGTTTAGAAAGCGGCTTTATAATAATCTCAGCGGCGGCGAAAAACAGCGGGTGATTATTGCCCGGGCGATTGCCCAGGAACCCGATATCATTTTGTTGGATGAACCGACATCGGCGCTGGATATCCACCACCAGATTGAAGTGATGGAGTTAATTCGCAATCTGAATGTAAAAAAATCGATGACGGTGGTGGCTGTCCTTCATGATATTAATCTGGCGGCGCGATACTGCAACCGGCTTATTTTAATGAAGGATGGCAGGGTGGTTGTCGACGGTACCCCCAAAGAAGTGATCACTGAAAAAAATCTTAAAAAAGTCTATGAGATGAAAATGTTTATTCAGGAGAATAAACTGTTTGGAAAACCGGAGATTATTCCACTCCGGGTGATTAAAGAATCAGAAGACTACCGCAGTTTGCGGATTCATGTCATCTGCGGCGGCAACAAGGCGTCCCAGGTACTAGAAGAACTGGAGGCCATGGGTCATCAGGTCACTGCCGGGGTGGTCAACCAGGGCAGTGATGACTGGACCATCTGTGATGTGCTGGCGATTCCGATGATTGAAGAAAGTCCTTTTACCGCCATCAGTCGGGAAAAACAGGAAGAAAACCTGGCGGTGATGGCAAAAAGTGACCTGATTCTAATTTCGGATCTGCCTTTTGGCCACGGCAATATCAATAACCTGATCGGTTTGGAAAAGCTTACGGGTGAGCTTTATTTTCACCGCAATTGTCTAAACAATGACTTTACCGAAGGCCAGCTGAAAAAGCGGCTTGAAGCGATTAAAAAGGAAAAGACGATCAACGAAATTAATGATCATCAGGAATTTATAAAAATGGTTAAAGCATTAACCTTGATTGAAGAAAAATAGTTTCGTAATGGTCTATCTGCTGGCAGCGGCCGTCTTTTTGCGAAATTTAGAATAGTGATAGCAGTCATTAAGAAGGAGACGAAATTATGAATTACTTTATGCTGGCCGGAGCCAGCAGCAACGTCGGAAAGACCACTGTCACCATGGGCATCATGGCGGCATTTAAAAAACGGGGACTGCGGGTAAAACCCTTTAAAACCGGACCAGACTACATTGACCCGATGTTTCATCGCTTTGTCACTGGTCAACCGTCGATTAATCTGGATACCTGGATGTTAAATGAGGAAACGGTCCGGGGTCTCTTTTTTAGACGGCTGGATGAAAATGATCTGGGGATTGCCGAAGGGGTTATGGGTCTCTATGATGGCCATAGCCTGGAATCGGACGTCGGTAGCAGTGCCTATCTGGCCAAAAGCATCGGTGCTCCGGTGATTTTGATCATCGATGGTCGAGGAATGGCCAAAAGTGCCGCAGCGCTGGTTAAAGGTTATGTCGATTTTGATCCCGATGCCAATATTGTCGGGGTGATTATTAATCGGATTTCGTCAGAATCCCATTATCTCTTGTTAAAAGAAATGATTGAAGCCTATAATGATGTGACCTGTCTGGGTTACTTTCCTAATAATCCCGACATTGTGATGGACAGCCGTCATCTGGGATTGGTACCGGTCGAAGAGATTGCTGATTTTCGGGAAAAGGTTGATAAGGCCGGCGAGATGGCCGAAGCCTATATTGATCTGGATAAATTATTGGAAATTAGCAAGCATGACCAAGCGGTGAGTCCCTTTGTCGATCCCTTCTTAGCTGATGCGGATAAATATCAGGGCCTGCGGATCGGCGTTCCTAAAGATCGGGCCTTTAATTTTTACTATGAAGACAATTTTAAAGCGCTGGCAAACGCTGGGGTGGAAGTGGTCGAATTTAGTCCCTTAAATGATGCCAGTCTGCCGGCGCATCTCGATGGTTTATATATCGGCGGCGGCTTTCCGGAAATATTCGGTGCTGAGCTGGCCGCCAACACGACGATGATCGCCGATATCAAAAACAAACTCGAAGCTGGGCTGCCCTGTTATGCCGAGTGTGGCGGGCTGATGTATCTGACCAACTCGATGACCCTAAACAGTGGCGAAAGCAATCCCGGCGTAGGCTTTTTGGCTGCCGATTCGACAATGACCAAACGGCTGCAGCGGTTTGGCTATGTCAATATTGCCGCTTATCTTGGCGGAAAGACCATTGAAGTGCGCGGGCATGAGTTTCATCACAGTCTGGTTTCTAGCGAAGAAGCCTTGCCGACGGCTTATGTGATCACTAAAAAAGGAAAAACCTGGACCTGCGGCTACCGCCAGAAGAATGTCCTGGCCGGCTATCCACATATTCATTTTTACAGCAACCCGATGTTTTTAAGCAGCCTTTTAAATGCCGTCCTGGACCATAAGGCGGGGCAGGCATGAGGCGGGTTAAGGTTGAAACACCGGGCACCTGCGGTGAATATATTCAGGGCTGGTATGATGGCAATCCCTGCCTGGTATCCAGCCCGATTGACCGCTATTCGCGGATTATCATTGAAGAAGGTCCGGGCAATCTGGGGCTGTTAAAACCCAAAACCCAAAAACTGGTGGCAGAAGTTTTTCGGCGCTATGCGATTCCAACACAAGAAAAAAAGCATCTGCATGTTACCATGGACAGTGACATTCCCCTGGAAAAGGGGATGGCCAGTAGCACCGCCGACATTGCCGGAATGGCCGCCGGGCTTTCTGCTTATTTTGGCCTGGATCTGAAACAAAAGGAAATTGGTTGGCTTTGCACCGTCATTGAACCGTCAGATAATTTGATGTTTGAGAGCTTGAACCTTTTTAATCACCTCAGCGGCTCGGTACTAAAGGAATTTGATGGCACCGTGGCAGCGGATATCATCGTTATTGATTTTCACGGCGGCATTGACACGATGACCTTTAATGAAAGTCAGGATGACTATTCCCCCGATGACTTAGAAAGCTTTGCCGAAATTGTCGCCCAATTTGAAAAAGGGGTGCGCACCAAAAGCCTCAAGGATATTGGCGCGGCCTGCACCCGAAGCGCGATCCTTAACCAAAAACGCTTAAGAAAAAATTATCTCGATGATCTAATTGGACTATCCCAGGATTTTGGTGGTTTGGGAACGGTCATTGGTCACAGCGGGACGGTGATTGGGGTCATGTATGACAATGGTGATTTTCAGGAGGAAGCCTTTTTAAGGGCATTCAAGCAGGTTGTTCCTGAATCGGCCTACGCCGCGGTATACCGAAATCACCTGATACCGGGAGGAATAAAAATTACCACCGAAGCGGTGTGATCATAAAGTTTTGCTTTATAAGGAAATAAAGTCAGAAATAAAAACAGAAATAAAAACAGAAACAAAAACAGAAACAAAAAATGCATGCATGAAAGTGAGAAAAAATGGAATATATTAACAACCCCCAAGAAATTGAAGAACGTAGTTTTGAGATTATTACCGCCGAAATGGGCGACAAGGTTTTCCCGGAAGCGATTGCCCCGATGGTCAAACGGATCATCCATACCACTGCCGATTTTGAATATGCCGATTTACTGGAAATTTTAAACAACGGCTATGAGAGTGGCATGGAAGCCCTGAAACAGGGCAAGAAAATCTATGCCGACACCCGGATGATTCAAGTCGCCGTTAATAAAAAAGCGCTGGCTGATCACGGCATTGAAATTGTCAATTTTGTCCACGACGCCGATGTCGCCGCAGAAGCCAAGAAGCGGGGAGTGACCCGGTCGACCGTCAGCATGGAAAAAGCCTTGCAGGACGACAGCGTCGGCATCTTTGCCATTGGTAATGCCCCAACCGCTTTATATACCCTGATTGAACAGGTTAAGCTGGGCACATCCAAACCAGCCCTGATCATCGGTGCTCCGATTGGTTTTGTCGGCGCTGCTGAATCCAAGGAAGCCTTGGATCAGATCGACAGCCCAGCCATTCGGATTAACGGCCGAAAAGGCGGCAGCCCGGTGGTAGCAGCGATTCTTAACGCCATGCTTTATCAACTGGGAAGGGAATGGTAAGGATGATGACTGTAGCAAAAAAAGGAATCTTTTATGGCATCGGGGTTGGTCCCGGCGATCCCGATCTGCTTACCGTTAAAGCCGCTAAGGTTTTAGATGCCTGCGATATGGTAATTACCCCCGTCAAAAAAATGGGCAGCACCAGTGTCGCCTTTGAAATTGTCAAAAGTCATATTGCTGATCTATCAAAGGTTATCGAAATGAATTTTCCGATGATTTCGCTGTCGCAGGAACGGGAAGCCTTGCAAAAACAATGGAAGATCAATGCCGATGAAATTGAAGTGCTGCTGAACCAAGGTAAGGACGTTGCCTTTATTACCCTGGGTGATCCAATGGTCTTTAGTACCTACTCTTATGTAATGGAATATTTATTAAAACGCGATATCGAAGTGATCACCCTGTCCGGAGTGCCGTCATTTTGTAATCTCGGGGCACAACTCAATATTCCCCTGACTCAGGGAGAAGAATCTCTGGGGATTGTCGCGATGACCCAGCCAGTAGAAGAAATCCGGGCGATTCTGGATGCTCACAAAAATATCGTGGTGATGAAAATTTCGGCCAACAATGCCTGGATGGCCGAAGAGCTGGAAGCCCGCGGCTTGGAAAAAAGCTTTGTACTGGTCTCCAATATCGGCATGGAAAGCCAGCAGGTAGTCCGGGATATTGATGTTTTAAAAGGCAAGATCCCATATTTATCGACCTTATTAATCAAAAAAAATTATCCCCTTCAGTAAGGGAGGTAAACGATGTTAAATAAAACCATTGAAAAAAATGGCAAAAGCTTGCGCTATGGTTATACCACTGGTTCTTGTGCTACCGCGGCAACTAAAGCGGCGCTGTTAATGTTTTTAAATCAAAAAAAGTGGGAAACCATTGAAATCAATACCCCCAAGGGCTGGACCCTGGAGCTGCTGCTCCACGATCAGATTTTTTCAGAAAAGGAAGCCTCCTGTTCCGTGATTAAAGACTCCGGGGATGACCCGGATGTGACCAATGGGGTCAAGGTCTTTTCCAAAATCACCCCATCAGATCAGGAAGGGATCACTTTTGCCGCCGGCATGGGGGTCGGAACCGTGACCTCAGTGGGACTCAGTATCCCACCCGGCCAACCGGCGATTAATCCGATTCCAAGGGAAATGATTAGCCAGGAGATTAAAGCGGTTTTGGCTGCTGAGGCCGTCAAAGAGCGCCCTGATTTACCCAAAGGCTGGCGGGTCGAGCTGTCGATTCCCCAGGGTGTCGAGCTGGCCAAGCGTACTTTTAATCCCAAGCTGGGGATTGCAGGGGGGCTGTCGATTATCGGTACTTCGGGGATTGTCGAGCCGATGAGTGAAGATGCCCTGAAGGCGTCGCTAAAACTGGAACTCTCGGTACTCCATGCCAGGGGCTTTAAAGAAATCATCTTTGTCCCCGGTAATTACGGGAAAGATTTTTCAGAAGAACTGGGACTTTCTGAAAATGTCCTGGTAAAAACCAGTAATTACATCGGCTTTATGCTCGATGAGGCTGAACGGATTGGCTTTGATAAGATTCTCTTGATTGGCCATCTGGGAAAACTGGTCAAGCTGGCTGGCGGGATTTTTAATACCCATAGCAGCGTTGCCGACGGCCGGATGGAAATTTTGACCGCCCACGCCGGTTTGCTTGGGGCAAGCCGGGAAACGATGGCAAAAATTATGACCGCCAAAACCACCGACGAAGCTACTGATTTAATTCTGGCCGAAAATTTGCCGGACTATTTTAATCATCTGGCCGAGGTTGTCAAGAAAAAGGTCAGCGATCGGGTTTATCGAACCATTGAAATCGAAGTAGTACTGTTTTCCAAGATCCATGGCTTTTTAGGACAAAGCAAAGACGCAGAAGAGTTGAGGAAAGAATTATGTACCCATTAAAAATAATTGGACTGGGACCGGGACATCCGGATTATATATTACCGAAGGCATTAAAAGAAATTGCCGCGGCGGAAGTGATTCTCTGTGGGACGCGCCATGCGGAAAGCTTTGATAGCACCGGAAAGAAAATGCTATTTATCGGAAAGGGGAGGCCCCTGAGCGAGCTGATGAATGAAGTTGCCCAGGTGTATCGAAGCCGAAAGACTGCCCTGGTTGTTTCCGGCGACTGCGGCTTTTATAGTCTGCTGACCTATGCCAAAAAAGTGGTGCCGGACAAGGACATTGTTTGTATCCCCGGGATCAGCTCGCTGCAGTATTTTTTTGCCAAACTGGCAATCAGCTGGGAAGATGCCAAGCTGATCAGCCTTCATGGCCGGGATCAGGATTTGGCGGCAGCCTTGGCTGAAAATAAAAAGCTGGGTATTTTGACCGATAAAAATAATAATACCGCCTTTATTGCCGGGATCCTCCAGTCATCAGGATGTCAAAACAGCATGCTATATGTCGGTGAAGAGTTATCCTATCCCAATGAAAAGATAACCCGCTTAACGGTAGCAGAAGCCCTGACCTATCAGGAGGAAGGACTGGCAGTCGTGGTGGTCATCAATGAGTAAGATTGCAGGATACAAGGACGAGGCCTATCTTCGCGGCAAGGCTCCGATGACCAAACGCGAAATCCGGATTCTGACCATTTCGCTGCTGGCAATCAATGCTGGCGATGTGGTGGTAGATATCGGTGCCGGTACCGGCGGTCTGACCATGGAAGCCGCCTATGCCGCTGAAAATGGCAAGGTCTATGCCGTCGAAGCCAAGGCAACGGCACTGGAGCTGGTGCAAAAAAACAAAGCCCATTTTGGTGCCGACAACGTCGTGATTATTCCCGGTAAAGCACCAGAAGTACTGGCTGAGATTAAAGAGCCCGTCGATCGGGTGATCATTGGTGGCTCTGGTGGTAATATCGAAGGACTGTTTCAGTGGTGTAAGGCCAATATCCGAGCCGGTGGCCGGGTGATCGCCAATTTTGTTACCCTGGAGAACGCCGCCCAGGCGACCACCCTGATGAACCACTACTTTGACAATGTCGAACTGATTCAGGTAGGGATCAGCCGGGGCGAAGGGATTGGCGGCTTAACCATGCTCAAGGCGTCTAACCCGATTTTTATTATCACCGGTGATGTGAAGTAAAACAAGCAAAGGATATAAGTTGAATAAAATAACGCCATGAAGGGGCGATTATCAATCGCCCGCAAAACTGCTGTGCCAGTTCAATTTATGACATGTTTTAATTCGGTTTTTATAACAAACGGCTATTGACAAGCACAGCTTGTTAGTGTAGAATGAATTTAATTAAATAGTGAACTTGTCCTATATTCAAGGGAAAAAGGTGTAAATCCTTTGCTGTAATCGCAGCTGTAAAACATGATGACCGTCTCATAACCACTGTTAAGAAATTAGCGGGAAGGGAGATGGAAAGTTGATTGTTGAGCCAGAAGACCTGTTTGTAGTGATTTCTTAACAACCTCCGATTTAGAGGACTGTGAGAGCATTATATTTAAATTTGTAAGTATGATTCTTTTATCCTTCTCCATTGGAGAAGGATTTTTTTCGTATTGCAATAACCAATGACACGCCAGCTTGTCGTTGGTCACTGCTTACGAACCCAGGAAGTGTGTGATTCTTGGGAGTTGGTTAATTTCTCCTAGCCAATCATAGAATCTCTTCGAATAGCAGGACATCTCCAAGTCAGTATTTAATGCCCTTCCTCGGGGATGGTGTGTGACATCCCCGGATTTACCTTGCTTTCATTAATTTACATTTTTGATAGAGTTTATTATTCCTCGACTCAGATTTTTCTGGCCAAAAATCTGAGCATGAAAAAGCGTATCTGGATTCGATACGCTTTTTTCATGTTCAAAAACTGCCAAAAAGAAAGCCCGATCCAGAAAGAGGTAAAATACCGTAAACCGAGTTACAATAAAGCGGCGTAACGGTTAATTTCTGGCAGATGGTTTAGCTCATTGAGCCACTCTTTGGGAAGGGCATCATAACCGAGATAGGCGCCCAAAATCATCCCAATGATCATCCCTCTAGCAGCGGAATCGCCACCGCCCATAACGTTATCGGTCAGTGCTGCTTTGAAGTGATCCTGATTTTTGAGGATCACAAAAAGCGAGCTGGGAAAGGCGTGCTTACCATGGCAGGATTGGCCATTTTTAGTGATAAATTCAACAGCGGAAGCATTGATATTTTTAACGGCTGCTTGAAAAGACTGATTAATCAGCTTGCCGGCACGGGGTGCCAAGGCTTCGATGGCATCATAAGGGCGAGCGCCGGCTAAAATTTTTAAAATAACATTGGTATAAAAAATTGCCATCTCGATGACCAGATCATTGTTATGGGTCAGGCGGATGGTCGCTTCAATATATTCCTTTAAACGCGGATCCTGATGGTACTTAACAATAATTGGCGCAAGGATGGCAAAACCGCCAAGCTCATCAGATGGTGAACCGAGATTATTCTCGACTGAAAGAAGCTCGAGACTCTCCTTTGAGGCCTTATCAAGATAACCATCATAATCAGACATATAAGCGAGCCAGTCCTGTTTTAATTTTTCCAGATAGAAACCATCCATTTCTGAGACAGATTTTAAGACGACTAAACTCTGATCGCCGTAATGCGTAAAATCGCCTTTTTTCTTTGTTTTGTGATAAGTAGACGATAGTGGTGCAACGATCGATGCAATTTCCCCGAATTCATTTGCAATAAGACTTGTATCATAAATCCAATGTGAACCTAAAGCAAAGCCATCGCCTAAAAATGCCCCATACAGTAATCCTGTTAATTGATTCATAAAGACGTCTCCTAAATTAATTTATTTTTATTTGTATACCCAGATGTTATGCTAATATAGACAAATTATCAATAAACAATGTCTTTATCAGCATTGAAGTCTGTCGCAAAATCGGTTAAACTGACAAAAACTAAGATAACGAAGGAGGTAGCGAATGAGAATCCACTATTTACAACATGTTCCCTTTGAAAATCCAGGCTCTATTCTGCAATGGGCAAAAGCCAATCGCTGTGTTGTCTCTTCGACCCAATTGTATAAGGATGAAGCTTTGCCGGAGGTAAATAAATTTGACTGGCTGGTGGTGATGGGCGGACCGATGAACATTTATCAGGATGATCAATACCGCTGGCTGAAAGCCGAAAAAGAATTGATCAAAGCGGCCATAGAAAGAGACAAGGTGGTGATTGGCATCTGTTTGGGCAGCCAGTTAATTGCCGATATCATCGGTGCAAAAGTGGTTCAAAACAAACAAAAAGAAATCGGCTGGTTCCCGATATCCTTTTCTGAAACAGCCAAAGCATCGCCGCTGTTTGGATTTTTCCCAGAGAATCCGATGGTTTTTCATTGGCACGGCGATACCTTTGTTAACCTGCCTGCGGCCGCAACTGTTATTGCTGCAAGTGCGGCCTGTGAAAACCAGGCCTTCGTCTACAAAAAAAGAGTTTTTGGATTTCAGTTTCATCTCGAAAACACCCTGCCGATTATCAAAGATCTGATTGCAAATTGCGGCGATGAAATGATCCCAGATGATTTTGTTCAGTTACCAGAAGAGGTGTTGTCCCACCCAGAGTATATTGCTGATGATAATCGCTGGATGGCGGCATTTCTAAGTCAACTTAAACAGCTGATTGAAAGTGAGCGGATTTAATAAAACTAGCCTTCCTTCAAATGACTGGCGAAAAATTGGGTAGATATAGATTAGCGAGAAAGATTTAGCGAAAATTGATTCAAAGAAATATTTTATTTGAAAGGAATTGCAGGATGAAAAAGGTAATGCTTAACGAAATGACCGCGCGGGAAGTTCAGGAGATCTTAAAAAATGCCGAGCAGGTAACCGCGATTGTGAGCTTTGGCTCTTGCGAGAGCCATGGTTGGCACTGTTGTCTGGGGCCGGATTTTTTCGTGCCATCGGAGGTCGCCAAACGCGTGGCTCAGAAGCTTGACAATGTCGTGGTACTGCCCTGTGTCCCCTTTGGCACATCGATTCATTATAACCGTTACCCGATCTCGATTACGCTACGGTATGAAACAGAAATTGCCATCGCTGAGGATATTTTTGAGAGTCTTATTAATAATGGCATCAAACGGATTTATATCTTAAATGGCCACGACGGCAATATTCCGGCGCTAGAAATTGCCGCCCATAAGGTCAAGGATCGCCATCGGGAAGCTAAATTTCTCTATTTGCCGGATTGGTGGACCAAGGTTGGACCAATTATGGGTGACCGTTTTGAGGTCTGGAATGGACTAGGACATGGTGGCGAAGGTGAAACCTCGATCATGATGGCCTTGCGGCCGGAGCTGGTCAATCTCGAAGAGGCAGTCTCGCAGGTGCCGGAAAACATCATCAGCCTTAACGAAAAAGCTGACATTATCTGGGATATCAAGGAACTCACGGCCACCGGTGCCACCGGCGACCCCACTAAAGCCAGCATTGAAAAAGGTCAACTGATGCTGGAGATCTTTGTCGATCTGGTTGTCAGTACCATTGAAGAGATGAATCAGCGGAACTGGGAGTATTGATGTATAAAATACTAATTATCGAAGACGACCAGATTATTGCCAAGGCGCTCAAAAATCATTTGGAGAAATGGGCGCTAAAAACCCAAATGGTTACGGATTTTCATCATATTCTGGATCAGTTTGTGGCTTATGATCCGCAGCTGATTCTTTTGGATATCGCGCTGCCATTTTTTAATGGCTACCATTGGTGCAGTGAAATCCGCAAGCTTTCCAAGGTGCCAATTATTTTTATTTCGTCTACCAGCGACAACATGAATATCGTGATGGCCATGAATATGGGCGGCGATGACTTTATTGCCAAGCCCTTTGATCTGGCGGTAGTGGTGGCAAAAATTCAGGCGCTGCTGCGGCGAACCTACTCCTTTCAGGGACAGGTCAATCTGCTTGAACACAAGGGTGCGATGCTAAATCTCGGCGATGCCAGTATTAGCTATGCCGATCAAAAAGTGGAGCTGAGTAAAAATGAGTTTAAGATGCTTCAGATTTTGATGGAGAACACCGGCAAGGTGGTATCACGCGATGTGATCATGAAACGACTCTGGGATAGCGATTGTTTTATCGACGACAACACCTTGTCAGTAAATATTGCCAGGCTGCGCAAAAAACTGGAGATGGCCGGACTGGCCGATTTTATTGCCACCAAAAAGGGCGTTGGCTATCTAATTGGGGATTAATCGAGGTTTATAATGAACATATCATTTATAATTAGAGCTTATCTAAAAAGTCGGATTAAGGTAATGGTGGCTTTTATTTTATTTATGCTGGTGTTTGCGCTGGTCTATGCCCTGTATCATTTGCCGTTCGAGCCGATTGTTTACAGTGCTGAACTGGTAACCGCGCTGGCGATGATTTTTGCCGGTCTGGATTTTATGCATTTTTATCAGAAGCATCAGAGCCTGGCAGCGGCGATCAAGGCGGCAACTGCTGGGGTGGGAGAATTGCCCAAGCCTCGCGACCTGTTAGAAGAGGACTATCAAAGCCTGATCCGGGTGCTGGCCGAGAATCGCGCCGACCTGATCTCCCAGTTTGATAACCGTCAAACCGATATGATTGACTACTACACCTTATGGGCCCATCAGATTAAAACCCCGATCTCGGCGATGGGGTTGCTGCTTCAGACCGAAGCGGGCGACCGCGAACACACCAGCGCTTATATGCAGGAGCTTTTTAAGATCGAACAATATGTTGAGATGGTGCTACAGTATTTAAGGCTGGAAAGCATGTCCTCAGACTTACTGCTGGTTGAGTGCGATTTGGCGGATCTGGTCAGACAGGCTGTCAAAAAATATGGCATTATTTTTATCAATAAAAAAATAGCCCTGGACTTGGAAGAACTGAATTGCCGGGTTCTAACCGACGAAAAATGGCTGGTCTTTGTTCTGGAGCAGCTTATTTCCAACGCCCTGAAGTATACCAGTCAGGGAAAAATTTCCATTTATCTGGATGAATGGTCAGAAAAAACCCTGATCATTGAAGATACTGGTGTCGGAATCAGAGCTGAAGACATTGGACGGATTTTTGACCGGGGTTTTACCGGCTACAACGGCAGAATGGATAAAAAATCGACCGGCATCGGTCTTTATCTGTGTCAGCAGGTCTTAAATAAGCTCTCCCATTCAATTATGGTAAGCTCCCAGGTGGGTCAGGGCACCCGGGTCAGGATTGATCTCTCGACCAAACGGTTTGAAGCCTTATAAGCCAAGCTTACAAAAGTGTAAGCTTAGCAGCCCCAATGTAAGCCAAAACGATGGCTGGTTATTTTCTTTTTCGTTATACTTTAGTTGTCGATAAAACAAAATTTCAGATCAGGGAGAAAAACATGCGATTACTTGAAGTAAAGAATTTAAAAAAGATTTATACCACCCGGTTTGGCGGGAATCAGATACAGGCCCTGTCTAATGTCAGCTTCTCGGTCGAGCAGGGCGAATACGTGGCGATCATGGGAGAATCCGGTTCGGGAAAAACAACCCTGCTCAATATTCTGGCCTCTCTTGATAAACCCACCAGCGGCGAAGTGTATCTAGATGGTAAAAATATGGTCACCATTAAGGATAGTGAGATCTCAGCCTTTCGCCGCGATAATCTCGGTTTTGTTTTTCAGGACTTTAATCTGCTGGACACTTTCTCGATTCAGGACAATATCTTTTTGCCGCTGGTGCTGGCGCAGAAAAATTATCAGGAAATGAGCAGTCGTCTGCAGCCCCTTTCGGAGCGATTGAAAATTGAGGATATTCTGAAGAAATTCCCCTATGAGGTCTCTGGCGGGCAAAAACAACGGGCTGCGGTGGCGCGGGCACTGATTACCAAGCCCAAACTGGTGCTGGCCGATGAGCCTACCGGCGCTTTGGATTCCAAGGCGGCCATGAATCTGCTGAAAATCTTTTCATCCATCAATAACCTCGGTCAGACGATCCTGATGGTAACCCACTCGGTGGCCGCAGCTAGTCATGCCAACCGGGTCTTGTTTATCAAGGATGGCGAAATTTATAATCAGATCTATCGGGGTTCGATGAGCAATGACGATATGTATCAAAAGATATCCTTTACCCTATCGGTGTTGGCTTCCGGAGGTGAAGAGCTTGAATAAGTTTTTTTATCCCAAGCTGGCACTGGTCAATTTAAAGAAAAACGGAAACACCTATATTCCCTATATTCTGACCTGTATCGGATCGATCATGGCTTTTTATACGATGGTTTCGATTCACAGCAACAAGGGCCTGGATCAAATGCCCGGATCGATGAATTTGAAGACAATTCTTTTTCTGGGCATCATCGTAATTGGTATTTTTGCAGTTATCTTTCTTTTTTACACCAATAGTTTTTTGATCAAGCGGCGCAAAAAGGAATTGGGTTTATACAGTATCTTGGGTCTGGAAAAAAAGCATATCGCCTGGGTGCTTTTTTATGAAACCGTATTTGTGACCGTCATCAGCTTGAGTCTGGGGCTGATCGGCGGCGTTCTGATTGGCAAGCTGCTGTTTTTGTTGCTGCTAAATATGGTTCGCTTCAAGAGTCCCTTAATCTTTCATGTTGACTATTGGGGGCTGCTAATCACCACCGCGGTTTTTCTGGTCATTTTTGGCCTGACCCTACTGACGAATTTCTTACAGGTTAAACTGGCAAACCCGATCGATCTCTTAAAAGGTGGGCAACATGGTGAGAAGGAGCCAAAATCTTCCTGGCTTGTCACCTTAATCGGGATTATTTCTTTGGGCACTGGCTATGTGATTGCCCTTTCGGTTGAAACCCCGCTTGAGGCCTTGCTACTTTTCTTTGTGGCGGTGGTGTTTGTTATTATCGGCACCTATGCCTTGTTTATCTCCGGGAGCATTACCCTGCTAAAACAACTGAAAAAGAATAAGACGTTTTATTATCAGTCGCGAAATTTCATTTCCGTATCGGGGATGATTTATCGGATGAAGCAAAACGCCGTCGGGTTGGCCAATATCTGTATCCTCAGTACCATGGTGCTGGTCACCCTTTCCACCACTGTGTCTTTGTATATTGGTCAGGAAGGGATGCGTCGGGATTTTTATCCGCTGGATGTGAGCATAATTGGAGCAGCGGCCAATACCGATTTTGCTGAAGTAATAACGATGATTGAATCTGAAAAAGATAAGTCAAATGTCAGGAGTAAGGATGAAATTTCTTTTGATCTGGCTCGTTTTCGAGCTTTTCAGGAAGGTAGTCATTTTCTAAGAGATATGGTCGAGAACCAAGCTACCGATGCCCTGTATTACCAAAGGATCTCGAATATCACGTTGATCCCACTAGACGACTATAACCGCTTAACCGGTGGCAATAAAAGATTGGCCGAAAATGAAATGCTGATATTTTCGGTTGGTGATAACTATGGCGAAGCGACCATTGTTTTTGGTGATGAGCAGTATCTGATTACCGAGCAGCTCGAATCCATTCCAATGGATTTTAAAAAGACCCAGGATATGGGTCACACCTACTACTTGATTGTTAAAGATGTGGGCGTTATGGATGCCATCTATCAGACCATGAAAAATGACGATGATCCCCAGACGACACTGCATGCGCTGATGTTTAATCTGGATGGGAATGAGGATGCACTCAACGCATTTTCAGCCAAGCTGCGGGCAGCGGTGACCCAGAGTTATCCCGATATCAATATCCAAAACCTCTATGAAGCATTGACTGAACTTTATTTTTTCTTTGGTGGCTTCTTATTTCTGGGGGTGTTTTTAGGATCGCTCTTTATGATGGCCACGGTCTTGATTATTTACTTTAAACAGATTTCTGAAGGTTATGAAGACAGCGAACGGTTTGTCATCATGCAGAAGGTCGGAATGGATAAAGGCGAAGTTAAAAAAACCATTGGCAAGCAGATTCTGATGGTATTCTTTCTGCCCCTGGCCGGCGCGATCATCCACGTCGCCTTTGCCTTCCCGGTGATTACCAAAATGCTGGCCGCCTTCCGGCTGACCAACATAACCCTAATCTTTTTATGCACACTAGTCGGTGTTGTCATTTATGCGCTAGTCTATACCGGCGTTTATCTACTCACCGCCAGATCATACTATAAGATGATTCATTAACAATCACTGCGGCAAACAAAAAATCCCCTATTTTAGGGGATTGTTGACTTTGGACATCGTACTAACTTAGTACCGACAATTATTACATCATGTTGTGACCTAGGGGTCAGACCCTACGCATCGGGGCGGACATGGCAGCGCCTGTCCGATCCCGCGGCGAACAATAGATTAAAATTGGTCGGTACGTTAGTTTGTGCGTCTTCTATTTCAGGGGATTTTTTTCCAATAAAGCTTCTACGTCTTTGAAACACATTGGCCTACCGAACATAAAGCCTTGAATGCAATCGCAGTTGTTGGCTTTTAAATAGTCCAGTTGGACGGTGTTTTCAATGCCTTCGGCAACAATATGAGCATCCAGGTTATGGCCGAGCGAAATGATATCGCCGACGATGCGGATCGAAGCGTCCTGATCGGAGAGATCATCGATAAAGGACTTGTCAATTTTTAAGGTGTCAATGGGGAGCCGTCTTAGATAGCTCAGAGATGAAAATCCGGTGCCGAAATCATCCAGGGAAATTCTGACGTTTAAGGCCTTGATATCATTAAGCATTTCAATCGTTTCTTCAATATTGTCAATAAAAAGTGATTCAGTTATTTCCAATTCCAATTGATTGGGATCCATGTTGGTTTCATCAAGAACGTTTTTAACAATCGCCACAAAATTTTTGTCCCGGATCTGAACGGCCGAGACATTAACAGAAATGCAAAGATTTTGAGCAAAACGATTATCCAGCTCTTTAAATTTATGGCAGGCAGTCAGCAATACCCACTGGCCGATACCGATGATCAATCCCATTTCTTCGGCCAGTGGGATAAAGTCCATCGGTGAAACCCGGCCATAGTGGGGGGAATTCCAGCGAATCAGGGCTTCAAAGCCGCGGATACGATGATCTTCGGCATTGAATTGGGGCTGATACTCGATGAAAAATTCCTTGTTTTCATAAGCCTTTAAGAGCAGTGATTCCATTTGGATCTTATTGAGGATCTCTTCCTTCATATCGGGTCTGAAAAACTGAATGTTATTGCGCCCCAGCTCTTTGGCTTTATACATTGAGGTATCGGCGCTCTTAAGTAGTTCAATCGGTTCTTTGCCGTCCTGAGGAAAGACCGAAATGCCGAAGCTGGCGCTGACTTTAAATTCTGAGCAGTGCGTTTTTATTTTATCGCACAGCTCATTGCGGAGGCTTTCGACATAGTTGTAGGCAGCTTCTTCTTTGATATTTCGTTGAATGATCAGGGCAAACTCATCGCCACCCATTCGACCCAGCAAATCATCTTCATGAACGAGTTCTTTCAAGCGTCTGGCGGTATATTTTAAATAGTCGTCACCATAAAGATGACCCATGGTATCATTGATTTTTTTAAAATTATCGAGATCGATAAAAACAATATAAAAGATTGACTTCTTATCATCAGATCGATTGACCAGTAGATGCAGGCGCTCCAGAATCATTTTGCGATTGGGGAGTTCGGTTAAGCCATCGTAATAAGCGAGAAAATGAAGGCGCTCTTCGTTTTTTCTTATTTCTTCATTGGACGACTGGAGCTCTTTATTCTGGGTGGCCAGGGTTTGTTTGGTGAGATTTAGCGTTTCATACAGGCCGGCAATTTTTTCTTTCTGAGTAATCACCGCATTTAGTCGCTTCATCGCTTTGTCATATCGAAGCTGGGTCATGTGAAAGGTCGCAGCAGCCAGGCTGAACACGAAAGCGAACAGAATATTCTGAATCAGAAAATAAACCGGGGCAAAGCGAAATCCATCAACAGGCAGGAGAAAGGTCACATATAATCCACAGATAAAAGTTGTCGCCGTAATATAATACAGCATTGTTATTTTTAGTCGCATCATGGCAAGGATGATCATCACAAAAGCAGCAGTCCATACTGCCGGGCCAATGATGTGATAGTATCGGATCACGATAAAAGCCAGACAGGTCGATTGGGAGAGCGAAATCAGGTGATCAAATGAATCACTGTTTAATTCTTTTCGGGAAATCGTTTCAAAGGTTAAGCCAAGCAGCAGAAAAATGGCGCTGTTGGTCAGCACCTCGGTTAGATTTCCAGACCAAAAAAAATAAACGATAATGACATTCGCAATTGCGCCAAGAAATAATAGCGGTGATGCCAGCATGCAGCTTAAAATATTTTGATAATACAATATCAGGGAAGGATCATCGGCGGCGTTTAATCGTTCAAATACAGCAGGCACAGTTCGTTTGAATTTAAGTTTATCCATCACAATACCTCTTCGGTTTAAAGGATTACAGACATTTGATCTATTGTAGCATTTTACAAGCTTGATTGCGATAGAAAGTCGTGCAAATTTAATAAATACTTAACCAGTTACTATTTAAAGAAGCTAATTTTTAGCCTTAAAGCGCCTAAAAAAACCTGTACATTTATCATATCCGTGTTATAATATAAACACAATTAAATAAGAGATGTAAAAAATCATTTAGGATGAATAAATTCATTGAGGGAATCTGGTTAGAATCCAGAACGATCCGGTCACTGTAATTAGTTATGTCTCCTTAATATGTCACTGGGCACGTTTTGTCTGGGAAGGCGAGGAGAATAAAAGCTATAAGTCAGGAAACCTACTAAAATGATGTGCTAAAGTGTCCTTCCAGGGAAAAGGGAAGTTAGTAACATTAACAAAAGTTGATTCTATGATATTGCGTGATAGAATGAATGGAAACGTGTAATGATAAAACCTTTTTTCCCATCATAATGTGGGTGAAAGGTTTTTTTTTCGGGCAGTAGTGGATTCAGTGAATGCGTTACGCAAGCTAGCAAATCCGAACGTTCAAAGAAATACTTGCAGTTATCTTTGATTTGAGTACATAAAACTATCGGCTTTTAGTGTGTCCATTGAAATGGGCTGTGTGAAGCCCTCTTTTTTACTGGTTGATATAAAAAATGGAGGTAAAAATGAAAAGAACAAAAAACACAAAAAGAAACATGACATTTGTTGGAATTGTATTTTTAATGGTCCTTTTGGCTGCTCAACCGGTCAACGCCATGCATATTATGGAAGGCTTTCTGCCGATTGGCTGGGCGGTCTTCTGGTGGGTATTATCACTGCCGTTTATCGCTTTCGGATTATATCAGGTCGGAAAAATATTTAAAGACAAGCCTGAGCAAAAAGTTTTATTGGCGATTGCAACCGCCTTCACCTTTGCCTTATCAGCTTTTAAATTACCTTCGGTAACCGGCAGTTCCTCGCATATGACCGGGATCGGTTTGGGTGCCATTGTCCTGGGTCCTTTTGCTACCGTTGTGGTTGGTACCATCGCGCTGTTATTTCAGGCGCTTTTGCTGGCTCATGGCGGGTTGACTACGCTGGGAGCCAATGTCTTTTCAATGGCAATAGTGGGATCTTTTGTTGCTTACGGAATCTATAAAGGGTTGTCAAAGCTCAATGTCCCCAAAGCACTAACCGTTTTTTTAGCAGCTTGTATCGCTGATCTGGTGACCTATATAACAACATCGATCCAGTTAGGTCTGGCCTTCCCGGATCCGGTTGGTGGGATGACGGCATCGGTTGCTAAATTTTTAAGTATTTTTGCCATTACCCAGATACCGCTGGCAATCATCGAAGGTATTTTAACCGTACTGGTGGTCAATGCCATCTACCAATATAAAGAAAAGGGGATTATTTCAAATGAAACTCTCGCTGACAACTAAAATCATTCTGGTTATGCTAATTGGAGCACTGATTATTATTCCTCAGATTGCCTTGCCAGAGGCCGAGTTTGCGGGTGCCGATGACGCCGCCGGAACGGCCATCACCACAATCGATCAAAATTATGTGCCCTGGTTTGAAAGCTTGTTTGATCCCGGCGAGATGGAAGAAAACCTATTCCTTTTCCAACAGATCCTAGGCGTTGGCGGGTTGGGAATCTGCTTTTTCTATCTTTATAAAAAATCGGGAAAAAATGAAAAGGCCGAGAAATCGGCGTAAATAATGAAAACAGATTAACAAGGGTTTGACCCCTTGGTCATTGGTCGGTAGGGGAGTTTGTCACCAACCTGAAGCCCGGTGACTGATATCAATATTAACAGCATCGAAGAAGGAGACTACCATGATTGATCGTTTTGCGCATACCAATAAACTTAGCAATGCCAATCCTACTGTTAAGGTAGTGGTTTCATTAATCATGCTCCTTTCGGTCTTTTTTATCAGTGAACCCCTGTATATGGCAGGGGTTTTTGGTGTTATGGTGGCTTGCACCCTGCTGTGGGCAAAAATTCCCGGACGTATTTATCTCCATACACTGATTTTTGATTCGATCTTTATTATCCCCGGAGCGCTGGCATTATTATTCACCATTTCCAAAGGGGGCGGTGACTATTTAGTGGCATTTAATTTTTTCCAGTTTACCATCGGCATCACCACCGCCAACTTGGTGCTGGCCAGTCTGGTTTTTTGTAGAGCGATGTCAGGCGTTTCCTGCATGCTTTTTTTGATTTATACCACCCCGGTGATGCAGATTGCCGGCGTGATGAAAAAAGCCCATATCAGCAATACTTTTTTAGAGATATTTATTCTAACCTACCGCTTTATCTTTGATTATTGGGATAAAATAAAAATTATGGCAACCGCTCAGGAGTTACGCTTTGGTTACCGCAATGTAAAAGTCTCAATCCAATCGATTGCAATGATGTTAAGCAATTTAATTCTCATGGCCATCCAGAGCTACGAGGAGATGACAAAAACCCTGGAATTAAAGCAATATCAGGGAGACTTTCATGTAAGCTATCGGAAAGGTCTTAAAAATGATTAAAACTAAAAATTTGACATATCAATATCCGGACGGCACTACCGCTTTAAAAGGTGT
The DNA here is from genome assembly GCF_927416815.1 of uncultured Acetobacterium sp. NCBI lineage: Bacteria > Bacillati > Bacillota > Clostridia > Eubacteriales > Eubacteriaceae > Acetobacterium > uncultured Acetobacterium sp. Next base: position 61,556 of record NZ_CAKMJU010000034.1, read on the forward strand.
CTCCATTGACGGAAACAGGGGAAATTGCATCGCCCTCATCGGTGAAAACGGTGCTGGTAAATCGACCTTAATGTCAGCCTTAATTGGGCTGATCAAACCAACTGAGGGAACTGTTTTTTTTAAGGAAGAACCCTTATCCTATAAGAAAAAAAATCTCTACGAATTTCGCAAATCAATTGGGCTGGTTATTCAGGAATCCGATAAGCAGGTCTTTTATTCAGGAATATATGATGACGTGGCCTTTGCCTTAAGAAACATGGGGATGGCTGCAGAGCTCATCGATGGGCGGGTAAAGGCCGCCATGGAAGCTACCGGAATCACGCTTTTGGCCGATCGGCCAGTCCATTATCTCAGTTATGGGCAAAAAAAACGGGTCGCCATGGCTGGGGTTTTAGCCGTCGAACCGGAGATCATTCTGATGGATGAACCGACACTGGGACTCGATCCCAAAAGCAAGGCCGGGGTCAAAGCGATTATCACAGCGGCGCTGGCTAAGGGCATTAAGATTATTTTATCCAGCCATGATATGGATTTTATTTATGAATTTTGTGATTATACCTATGTGCTCCATCATGGTGGCGTGCTGGCAGAAGGCGAAACCACCCAAGTTTTTAAAAATACTCAAGCCCTGGAAACAGCCAGTCTGGAACAGGCAACGATGACCCGGCTAGAAGAATGTCTGGGGATTAAAGGCTTTCGTAGCATTGCCGCCCTGGAAGAAGCGATCAGGAATCAGAAAAAGGAGGTTCAAGTGGATGAAACTGGTAGTAGCAGGAATTAATCATAAGGATACACCTTTGGAAATTCGCGAAAAAGGGGCGTTTCTCCATCGCACCCTGAATGAGGCCATCCGAACCCTTTTGAATGAAGCGGAGATTGCCGAGGTGATCATTCTTTCGACCTGTAACCGCAGCGAGATTTATGTCTCGACCCGAAACCAGGATGCGGCCGCAAAAATCTTAACCGATTTTTATCTCAGCGAAAAATCAGCAGAACTGGCGCCCTATCTTTTTGTCAAAAAAGAGCGGGCAGCGATGGTCCATCTCTATGAGGTGGTTACCGGTCTGGACTCGATGATTTTAGGTGAAGACCAGATTCTGGGTCAGGTTAAAGATGCCCTGGAAAAATCCCAGGCTGTTAAGGGTTGCGGAAAATACCTGACGAAAATGTTTCGGGAGGCGATCACCTTTACTAAAAAGGTAAAAACCGATTATAAAATATCCGAAACCCCGCTATCCCTAAGCTCAACCGCGGTAAAGCATATCAAGCGCAGGTATCCCGAAGATTATGGCAATAAAAAAATACTGATCATCGGTTCCGGGAAAATGGGGGTGTTGGCGCTGCGCTATATGAAGGCTGAAGGCTTTTGTAACCCATATATGACCAACCGCACCTTTCATAATATGCATCAGTGTGAAGCGATCCATGAAAACGTCCAGATGATTCATTATGAAGACCGTTATCAGATCATCCCTGAAATGGATGTGATTATTACCGCGACCGCATCGCCGCATGTTATTTTAAAGGCCGAAGAAATGAAGCCGCTAAGTAAACCGCTAATCGTGATCGATTTAGCGCTGCCCCGGGATGTCGAAGAAGCAGTTGGCAACCTGGACAAGGTAGAACTGCTGACGATTGATGATTTTAAAAACATCATGGATGAAAAAATGGCCTATCGGGTCAAGATCGCCGCTAAGATTGCTGCCGAAATTCAGGATGAAATCGATGGACTGCTGTCCTGGGTGACCCGATCCAAGGTTGATAATATGGTCCGCGACTTAAACGAAACCTCCCGGCAATTGGCTGATGAAACCATTGAAAACCTTTGTGGTCGGTTAAATTTGTCCGAAAAAGAAGAGCTATATTTGTCCAAGGTGATCCGCTCGAAGTTTCGAGAAATGGTGATGCCGCCGATTAAACAGCTTAAGTCGCTGGAGTGCGAAGCGGAAATCATCGGCATTGAAAAAACGGTGACCTATCTATTCCCAGGAATTCAGGACAAAAAAACCTTGGAAGATCAGCAAAATGATGACACCGCTGTTATTTAACTTAAAAAACAAAAAGGTTCTGGTGGTCGGCGGCGGTAAGGTTGCTGCCCGAAGAATTATTACGTTGCTGGAAAATGGTGCTCAGGTGGTGGCGGTGAGTCCGGATTTTTCCGAAGGTCTGATTAAAACCGAGAACAATCGGCTGACCCTGATCGATTCCGGCTATCACATCGATCAGCTCACTGATATCGACCTGGCAGTGGCAGCAACCGATAATCGCGAGTTAAATCAGCAGATCAGAATGGACTGCCTGTCCCAAAAAATTTGGTGTAACCGGGTCGACGATCCGGATGATTCGGATTTCATTTTTCCCAGCGTGATTCGCCGGGGTGATTTAACCCTGTCAGTCTGTACCGAAGGGGCCAGTCCTTTTTTAACGAAGCGGATTGCCGACGAGCTGGCCGACCGCTATGATGAGAGCTATACCGAAAAAACAGCCTTACTGCGATTACTGCGACAGGCAGTTTTAGCTGGCGATGGCACCCCGAACGAAAAAAGCGAAAAACTTAAAGTCTTGTCCCGATGTTCCAATCCGGAACTGCGGTCAAAACTAGGAAATTACTGACAATTGGAGATAAAATAGATGAATATAAAAGTTGGAACAAGGGGCAGTACCTTGGCGCGCACCCAAAGCCAGTGGCTCATTGATGTGTTGGCAAAAGCCCACCCCCAAATAAATTTTGAAATGGTCATCATTAAAACAAAGGGCGATCTGGTTCAGGATAAACCGCTCGATAAAATTGGTGATAAGGGATTGTTTACTAAGGAATTAGAAGATGCGCTGTTATCCGGCGATATCGATATGGCGATCCACAGCATGAAGGATATGCCCTCAAAACTGCCACACGGTCTGGTTTTGACGGTACCTACGACTCGCGAAGATCCCCGTGATGTGCTGTTGACACCCCATCAGATCACAAGGCTTGATGGCTTGCCAAAAGGCGCGGTAGTGGCAACCGGAAGTAAGCGCCGGATTTGTCAGCTGCAAAAACTGCGGCCAGATGTTAAAATTATTGGGATTCGCGGCAACATTGATACCCGGATTAAAAAAATGCACGAACAGCAATTGGATGGCATCATTCTGGCCGCAGCCGGTCTCAAACGGATTGGCCGGCTTAAAGATCCCGCCTATCAGACGGTGACCTTGCCGGAGAACACCTTCATCCCGGCACCCGCCCAGGGAATCCTAGCGGTGGAAGTTCGTGAAGATGATCAGACGGTCAAAGAATTGATGGCCGCTATCAGCGACCACAACACGATCATCCAAATGATCGCCGAACGCAGTTTTTTAAAGGCCTTAAACGGCAGCTGTCATATTCCGGTGGGAGCATTTTGTCAAATAAAAGCAGACACCATTGTACTGTACGGACTCTATGGTCTGGAAGACGGCAGTCATGTGGTGACAAAGTCGATTGAAGGCGTACCCGAGGAGGCAGAAAATTTGGGAAAACAATTAGCAGCAGCATGTTACACCGCAGTACACAAAAAGCCCGGAAAAGTCTATCTGGCCGGCGGCGGTTGCGGGGATCCCGGTCTCTTAACCGTTAAAGCCAAGGATGTTTTAAGCAAAGCCGATGTGGTCGTTTATGATGCGCTGGTTAATGAAAGCTTTCTAAACGACGCCAGAGCAGATGCCGAAATTGTTTATGTCGGCAAACGAGCCGGCAATCATGCCATGCGCCAGGAAGATATTAATGCCCTATTAGTCCAAAAAGGTCTGGAAGGAAAACTGGTACTGCGCCTAAAAGGCGGAGATCCCTATGTCTTTGGCCGTGGTGGTGAAGAAGGCGAAGACCTCTACGACGCGGGCGTCGCTTTTGAAGTGATCCCCGGGATAACCTCGGTCATCGGTGGACTGGCCTACGCCGGTATTCCGATTACCCATCGGGACTGTGTGTCTTCGTTCCATGTCATCACCGGACATTTAAAATCCAATGCCTACGACGGCTCATCGGATCTGGATTGGCCAGTGCTCGGTAAGCTAAAAGGTACCATCGTCTTTTTGATGGGGGTCAAGAATCTGGAAAAGATTTGTGACGAACTGGTTAAAAACGGCATGAATCCGGAAATGCCGGTGGCCGTGGTTCATCGGGCCTCGACCCCCTATCAGCGGGTCGTCACCGGAAACCTAAAAACTATTTATGGGATTGCTACCGCAGCAAAAATTACTGCCCCAAGCCTGATTGTAGTCGGAGAAGTGGTCAATAAACGCGAAAAATTGCGGTTTTTTGATCAAAAACCATTGTTTGGAAAAAACATTATCGTGACAAGATCCCGGGAACAAAGCTCTCAGATGGTTGAAAAAATCACTGAGTTGGGCGGTAATGCCATTGAATTCCCAACCATCAAAATTGTCCCGATCAACGAAGCGGCCTGTGACGAAAAAGTGAAAGTTCTGAAGGATTATAGCCATATTGTTTTTACCAGCATCAACGGCGTGGAAATCTTCTTTGATTCGCTGGCGCGTTGCGGCAAAGACGCCCGCGCCTTTGGTAACCTGCATATCACCGCGATTGGCGAAGGAACCAAAAATGCCCTCTTATCCCGAGGTCTCAAGGCCGATTTTGTGCCGGATAAATATGTTGGTGAAGAATTGGTCAACGGTCTGGCACCGCTACTTAATAAAGACAGCCGGGTACTAATCCCCCGATCAAAAAATGCCCGGATCTATGTGGTCGAAGAACTAGCCAAAATCTGTCCAGTTGACGAGATCCAAAGCTACCAAACGATCCGCGAAGATCACGCCACCGTCGATCCGCTGGAAATGTTAAATAATAAAGAAATTGATTATATTACCTTTACCAGCTCCACCACTGTCCAGTTTTTTGTCGAAAAAATTGGCGCCGCCCACATCGCCGCGATCAATTCGGCAAAAGCGGTTTCGATCGGCCCGCAAACTTCAAAAAAATGCCTGGAACTGGCCATCGCTGTCGATATCGAAGCCGAAACATATACCATCCAGGGAATGCTAGATGCGATTTTAAAGGATGCACAAAAGTAATAACTAATACAAAAGTAATAACTAGTTACGATTTGTAAGAATCCAACAATGACTGGTTTGGCGGCAGTTTTTATAACAATAAGAAATCGCTTGTACGCGGTACATACAAAAATTGTTTCGTCTAAACAGCCGGCAAAGCTCATGGGATTATTGCAATTTTCAAGAACTAAATGAGGAGGTCAGCAAGATGTTGCCAACACGATTACGAAAAAATACGGCGGTTAGAAATTTAATCAGAGAAACACAGCTGTCGATGAATGATATCGTTTATCCGCTTTTTATCGTCGACGGACAGGGCGTGCGCAAAGAAATCGGCTCCATGAAAGATCAGTATCATCTGTCTTTAGATATGTTAGGGGCAGAAACCCTGGTTCTTAAAAAACTGGGCATCCGCTATGTTATTTTGTTCGGCGTCCCCGACCAAAAGGACGGTCAAGCCACACCGGCTTTTGTAGCAGACGGTTTGGTTCAGGAAGCGATCCGAATAATCAAAAGAGTCGATCCACAAATGTATGTCATTACCGATGTCTGTTTGTGTGAATATAAGAGCGACGGACACTGCTGTTTTTTTGAAGAAAACGGCGAGATCAGACGGGATCAAACATTGAAGACCTTAAGCAGAACAGCGCTTAGTCATGCCGAAGCCGGAGCCGATATGGTTGCTCCTTCGGATATGATGGACGGCCGTATCGACCATATCCGCGAAACCCTCGACCAGGCTGGTTATGAATCGATTCCGATTATGGCCTATTCGGCTAAATTTGCTTCCAGTTTTTATGGCCCCTTCCGGGATGCTGCCAATTCGGCGCCAGCCTTTGGCGATCGCCGCAGCTACCAGATGGATCCGGCCAATTCCCGCGAAGCCTTAAAGGAAATGGTGCTCGATATCGATGAAGGTGCCGATATTGTGATGGTCAAACCAGCCATGCCGTATCTGGATATTATTGCCAAGGGCAAGGAACTTTCGTACTTACCGATGGCCGCCTATCAGGTCAGTGGCGAATATGCGATGATCAGAAATGCTGTCGATGCCGATCTGATGGATCGTCGCGCTATTTTTGAAAGCCTGATCAGCATCAAACGGGCCGGAGCAGATATTATCATCACTTATTTTGCCAAAGAACTGCAGGCCATGCTCAAGGAATATCAATAACAGCAAATTATTTATAAGTCATAAATCTTTTATTCAAGACAACCGCAGTACCGACAATTGTTACATCATGTTGTGTGCCTCAAGGCGAACAGTTGCACATCGAACTTTATTTTACAATGATGCTAATTGCAACTGTACGAATTTTCGCAAAGGCAACGAGCCAATCACAAGCTTGCTTGTAGTTGGCGACTGCCTGTGAACCAACAAGAAATAAACCTCGACTGATACATAAGCTTATGCACATTTGTTGATTTGACTTGTTCAAATAGATGCTTTTTGAAGCTGCTGTAAAATTAGATAATCACATCACACTTGGTATCGGTACAGGAAAATCAAAAAAAGAAGCTGAACAAAATGCAGCTCACGATGCTTTA